>JAYVXV010000285.1:0-3775 GCA_043784905.1 Holophagaceae bacterium
TAGGTGGCGTGGCGCTCTTTGGTTTCGCCGATTTTGACGCCTGAGTGCAGGGCTTCAAAGAGGGGGAACTGAGGGGTGGGTTTCACCAGGCGAATTTGATAGGTGACGACCTGGCCGTTGCCTGCGGGATCCAGGCGCGTGGCTTTCACGAAGTCCGCTTCGGCGGCCTTCACCTGGAAGCCGCCGGAAGGCGCGGCCATGGCATTTTTGGGCGCGTTGGCGTTGAGCTGGAAGGTGAACTCTTCGCGTTTCCCATCGTCATGCCGCTGGATCGTGAACCAACCGGTCTTGCTCAGGTTGTCGTGGAGCAGGATCAATTTCTGATGGGCGGGCGTGCCCTTTTCCGCTGACACCTTGGCGGGTACCGGCACCATGACCATCACCGGGTAGTCCTTCTTGATGTCGCGTTCGGCCTCGCCGCGCTGAAGTTTGGATGAACCACAGGCTGTGATCGAAACCAGGACGGGAATCAAAAGGATTTTTCGCATGAAGTCTCCAGAAGGTAGAAGCGTTGTTGAAGATGAATGATACGACTTTGCACTTAAAGAACTAGAACCACGGAGATGGTGCCGTACCCATTCCACCAAGTTTGATTTTTTAGCGTGGTTCCTGACCCCTGCGCTCGAAAGATTGGCCATCGGGCGGTGGCATGTAGGGCTCTAACTCACGGCGCACGATGGGGGGAATTTTATGCTGGCGACGCTCTTCGTCCATGACATCGCTGAATAGCTTCACGCGATTCATTTGCTCGAAGCCTACCCCCTCGGCCTTGGCCTTGGCGAAGGCCGCAGGCATTTCCGTGTAGCGCCCCTGGCGGTAGATATCTGCGATGCGATTCGCGTGGGATTCGGTCCCGGCTGGCAGAACCTGGGCCTGATTTTGAGGGGTGGTGGGTTCCGGTGGTCGGTTCATCCCAGGCTCAGGCCTGGCGCTCTGTCGTCCACCTGGAGCAGGATTGTCTTCACTTCTCGGGATGACATTCTGTGAGGTTGCGGCCTGGGTGAATACAGGTTCCTGAGACGGTCGTATCGGATCGGCTCCGGGGACAATCCCGGCCATCCAGGATCCTGGGCACCCCGAAGCGCCAGAGCCAGTTCGGAAGCGGTCTGAAAGCGCTGGGCGGGATCCCCGGCCATGGCCTTCATAACTATTTCCCAGGTGCGAGAACTAATGCCTTTCAAGGCGTCAGCGGGTAGCGCAAAGGGGATCTGGGGGGCACCGGCTTTGGCCATTTCGGGCAGTGTGACCGCCAGGGTGGGGCGGACCCCTTTCAGTGCCTCGAAAAGAATCACACCCACCGCGTAGGTGTCTGATCGCTCATCGGACTTGCCCGAGGACAGGCTCTCCGGCGCCATGTAAGCGAAGGTCCCCATGATCGCGCCGGTGGCGGTGAGATCAGAATCTGGAAGGCGCGCCAGGCCAAAATCCATCACCTTGGCGCGGATCTTTCCATCCTCGCGCCAGACCCGCACGTTCGAGGGTTTGATGTCTCGGTGCAATACCTTTCGAGCGTGGGCGTGGGCCAGGCCGTCGCAGACCTGGGCCAACACTTCGAGAACTTCCCATGGGGTCAGAGAGCGGAGCGAAAGGAAGGCCCGAAGATCCTGCCCCGGAAGGTATTCCATGACAATGAAACGGATTCCCGCGTCCACTCCGAATTCATGGACGGTCACCAGGTTCGGGTGGCTCAACGCTCCAGCCGTCTTGGCTTCGCGAAGAAAACGTTCCTGGGAATCCGAGGCGACAGCGCGATCACTAAGGATGGTCTTTACGGCGACTTCTCGATCCAGCAGCGGATCCCGGGCCAAGAAGACCTCTCCCATGCCGCCTTCTCCAAGGCGGCGGAGGATTTCAAATCTCCCGATCTTGTCCTTGGGCTGATGCTTAGCCTGATCGTTGGCCTGATCGTTAGCCGGATCGTTGGCGTGATCCATGGGGCTCCGGGGCAGGGGTGGGAACATGGTGCCACACTGGATCCATGAGTGATGTCTTGGCACTGGAATCAAAGCTCCTGGAATGGGTACAGAGTCGCGTCGGGAAAGGGCGCGCCCTGGTTTGCTTTTCCGGTGGCGTGGATTCCACGCTGGTGTTGGCTGCCTGTGTACGCACTGGATTGGACACCTTGGCGCTGCTCGCAGTGAGCCCCTCTTTACCCCAGGCTGAACGCGCCGAAGCTCATGCGTTGGCGGGGCAGATGGGTGCGGAATTGCGGGAACTCCAAACCCATGAAACAGATCTTCCTGCCTATCGCGCCAACGCCGGAGATCGTTGCTACCACTGCAAGTCCACGCTCTACGGCGCCGCCGAAGCAGAGGCCACACGGCAGGGTCTCGAAGGTATTTTACTCAACGGGACGCAACTGGATGATCTAGGAGATGTGCGTCCAGGCTTGCTCGCGGCATCCGAGCACGATGTTTTTTCGCCGTTGCTCGAAGCCGGATTTCGCAAAGCTGAGGTACGCGCCTTAGCCCGTCACTGGGGGCTCTCCAACGCCGACAAAGCCGCTGCTCCTTGCCTGGCCAGCCGTTTCCCCGTGGGTACCGAAGTGACACCTGAGCGATTGAAACAAGTGGAAGCCGTGGAGGATTTTCTTCGCGCCAAAGCACTCTGGCCCGCCCGTGCCCGCTGGCACGAGAGCGTGGTGCGCCTAGAGATCGAACGGGATGTCATGCACCGAGCTCTGGAAGAACCCCTGCGCACCGAGCTAGAGCGAGCTTGCTGGCGCGCGGGTTTCCGCTTTGTCGCCCTTGATCTCGCTGGTATCCAGAGCGGGAGCCTGGCGAAGGCCCTGAAGTGAAGCCACAGATGGACGCGGATTCAAAAATGAGAAAAAGAAGCCGCAGATGAAAAGGATTAAAAAGAAACCACAGGTGAAAAAGAAAAAGAAAAAGAAAAAAACTGTTGAACCACAGATGAACACGGATGAACACAGATAAAAAACCGGGGAATCGACACTGGCCGGCAGGGCTTCAGTGGGATTGGTACCAAGTTGCGTGCAAAAGATTTGAAACTGCGAATGACGCGAAAAGGGCCGCCATCCGTTAGACCCACTAGCCGCAGTTTTCATCTGGGTTCATCTGTGTTCATCTGTGGTTCGCGTTTATCTGTGGTCCCGTTCGTGTTGATGAGGTGACAATTGGACATTCGTTGGGATCATGATCGCGAGGCGCGCACGGGCATTCCTGAGGTTATTTTTTCAAAGGGGAAGACCGTAGAACAAGTGGTAGGGCTATTTCGGGAGGCTTTTGAATCCAAGCAGCTTCGCTTGGCCACCCAGTTGAACGAAGCTCAGATGGAGGCCCTGGAAAAGATCGCGTCAATCATCTCGGTGGATCGCATAAGTCGCACGGCGACCCTTAACGCACGTCCCATGAAAACCACAGCACCCGTGGGGCTGCTCACCGGGGGCACCAGCGATATTCCAGTATTAATGGAGGCGAAGGCCATCCTTTCGGCGCTCGGGTTTCCGTCCCGATCTTTTTTTGATGTGGGCGTGGCGGGGCTACACCGACTCCAGGGTGTTCTCGATGAGATCCGTGAGTGTCCCGTTTTGTTGGTGGCGGCGGGCATGGAAGGCGCCTTGCCCTCGGTGGTGGCTGGTCTCGTGGACGCGCCAGTGATCGCGGTGCCCACTAGCATTGGGGCGGGCATCAGTTCGGGGGGCACCGTGGCCCTTCATTCCATGCTCGCGAGTTGCAGTCCGGGCATCGCCGTCGTCAACATTGACAACGGTTTCGGAGCAGCCTGCATGGCGATTAAAATGATGAACCGGATG
>JAYVXV010000286.1:0-11994 GCA_043784905.1 Holophagaceae bacterium
GATTGATAGGTTCGTTCCATCACCTTGTGGGTGAACCAGCTATTAATACCCTCGTCCAACCACGGTTCTTCAAATTCGTTTGAGGCGAGCATCCCATAGAAAAACTGGTGCCCGAATTCGTGGACCGTCACCACCTCTGGCTCGATGCGTTGTTTGAAAGGATCAAATGTTACCGAACTCGCGGTGATGAAGGTCGGGTACTCCATGCCATCCGCGCCACCCGCATCTTTCGGCGTGTCCACCACCGTGAGCGTGGGGTAGGGATACTTGAAAAACCACTCCTCCGAAAGCCGCAAGGCCGCTTCGGTAGCGGCTCTCTGGCGTTTCAACGTGTTCACATGTTCCGGCTGATAAAAATAAAAGACCTGCACACCGCGATAGTCCTGGCGATCCATAGCCCAGCTACCCTTCGGCATCACCGCCCAGGCGAAATCGTGGACATCTTCAGCGTGAAGCTTCCACAGGTTGTTGAGCTTGTGCTCGGGATCAGGCCGCGCGTCGAAAGCTTTGCCACGGGGATCCACATAGGGGATGGCGGTGCCCGTGTTGGCAACGGTGAGCAAATTGGGAAGCGAAAGCTCCACGTCGTAGGTTCCGAAATCTGAAAAGAACTCGGTGAAGGCATGGTAGGCATGACAATTCCAGCGGTCGTTTTGATAGACACCAACTTTAGGAAACCATTGGCCGGACATCAGGAAATGCCCCGCCCACCCGCTTCTGGCGAACACACGCGGATATCGGTTCTCCCACGCAATCTCGATCGAGATGCTTTCTCCAACCTGCACTTCACGCGGGAGCTTCACCCAATAGACGGTCTCGTCCTCGCCATAGTGCCCCTCCAAATCCCGGCCATCTAATCGCACCGAACGCAGGCGGCAATAGCCCCAGGATTGGGAATCCCGCGCATTGTCCAACACATCGCCCCGCAGGCGGCCGCCGCTTTCCTTCATGAACAAACTCTGTGGGCCCTTGAATGCATTCAAGTAAAGGTGCAGCGGAAAGTCCTTGGTGGGCCGCGTCCCCGCATTGCGCCAGGTGATGGTTTCCTTGGCTTGCAGCGTCTTCTCCGGCCAGTCCAAGGTTCCCTGAATTCGGTAGTTCGCAAGGCGTGGCGACTTGGGTTCATCGAACCATTTCTCCGGCGTCCACGCGCTCAGAGAAAGGGGTGCGAGAACCGACATCAAAACCGCAACACGACGCATAGCAACTCCCGGATGCTTCTAATCTTAGGGTCCGTTAAGGAATCACCAGTGCTTTTCTGGCGATTCCTTTACGGCCCCTTATGCCGTTCACACAATCCTGATGTATGGATTATTTCCGAGCAACGGCGATCGCAATCCCGCCTTGCCAAACTCCGCGCCAGTGCTACACTAACTTTCCTACCGCGGGGTGGAGCAGTCCGGTAGCTCGTTGGGCTCATAACCCAAAGGTCGCAGGTTCAAATCCTGCCCCCGCTACCAATGGAAAAGCCGACTTTCAGTCGGCTTTTTTGTCGTATTTGGGTTTGAGCCCGCCCTCCTATTTGGAGGGTGGGCCGGTGGGCATTGGCTGGAGATGGTTGAGGGCGCGCCTTTTGTTCATCCGCAAAAGAACCTTTGATTTTTCCCCCGATAAGGTAGATTCGGCCCGTGCAGCTGTCTTCGATCATCCTCCTCCGCAATGCTGATGTGTTTGCCCCTGAACACCTTGGGATTCGTAATCTGCTGCTGGGCGGCGGGCGCGTGCTTTGGATGGGAGAGGAAAATCTCCCGCCGCTGCCGATGCCGCTGGGGGTTGAAACCGTGGATCTGGGCGGGCGCAGACTCATTCCTGGTTTTATAGACATGCACGCACATGTCACCGGCGGCGGCGGCGAGGCGGGTGCCCACACGCGGGTTCCGCGGGTGCCTTTGTCGCGCTTCACCTTGGGTGGCATCACCACCGTGGTGGGCGTGCTCGGCACCGATGACACCACGCGCAGCACGGCTGATTTGGTGGCGACCCTCAACGGCCTTCGCAACGAAGGCCTGAACGCCTTCGGGTACACCGGCGGCTATCACGTCCCGCTCACCACGCTCACTGGCAGTGTGCGCGGCGACCTGGCTTTCGTGGACTGTCTCATCGGCGTGGGCGAAGTCGCCATCTGCGATCACCGCTCTAGCCAACCCACGCTGGACGAGTTGCTCCGCATCGCCGCCGATGCCCATGTGGGTGGCATGATGACGGGCAAGGCCGGCATCCTGCATCTTCATTTGGGGGATGGCGAACGCGGTCTCTCCTTGGTGCGCGAAGCCTTGGATGCCAGTGAGATTCCAGCCCGTGTGTTCAACCCAACCCACGTGAATCGCCGCAAGGCGCTGTTTGAAGAAGCTATTCTTTTGGCGCATCAAGGCTGCACCGTGGACATCACCGCTTTCCCCGTGGCGGAAGGCGAAGACGCCTGGCCCGCCGACGAAGCCTTGGTCCGATATCTGAACGGTGGCGCGCCCCCGGAGCGCATCACCATCAGCTCCGATGGGGGCGGCTGCCTTCCCACTTTCGACGCAGAGGGCCAGCTGCTCCATATGAGTGTGGGATCTCCGGGATCGCTTACGGAAACCCTGAATGAATTATTAGAGCGCGGCGAGCCTTTGGAACGCGTTCTTCCAGCCTTCACCTTGAATCCAGCCTTGCTGCTGCGCCTTCCCGCCAAGGGACGCATCCAAGTGGGCGCCGATGCGGATCTGGTGGTCCTGGGCCCAAGCGGCGCAGAAGATGTGATGATAGGTGGAGCTTGGTTCGTGCGCGGAGGCGCAGCTACCCGGCGCGGTATGTTCGAGGAGTCCGATCCATGAGTCCAAGCAGGGTGCCCGAGGGTTCGCAGCGCGGCTGGATCATTCCCATCGGCGGCGCCGAGGAGAAGGAAAAGGACCACGACCCGCGCATCCTGCGGCGCTTCGTGGATCTTTGCGGCGGCGCCCATGCCGACATCGTGGTCTTCCCCACCGCCAGCCGCCTCCGCGACACCGGCAGCCGCTACGAAAAAATCTTCAGCGATCTGGGCGCGGGCCGCGTCACGGCCCTCAGCTTCGACACCCGCCGCGACTGCTCCGAGCGAAGCCGCCTCGCCCGAGTCCAGGAAGCCACGGGCCTCTTCTTCACCGGCGGCAACCAGCTGCGCCTCTCCACCATCCTGGGCGGCACGCCCATGGCCAAGCTCATCCGCAGCCGCAACGCCCACGGCGTGCATATGGCGGGCACATCCGCGGGCGCCAGCTTCCTGAGCGAGCACATGATCGCGTTTGGCGACGAAGGCTCCGTGCCCACCCTGGGCTGCGTCAGCCTCGCGCCGGGACTGGGCCTCACCAACCGCTTCATCATTGACCAGCACTTCCGCCAGCGGGACCGCCTGGGGCGCCTGCTTTCGGCCCTGGCCTTCAATCCTTTCTCCGTGGGTTTGGGATTGGACGAAGACACCGCCGCCTTCATCGGCCCTGACAATGTCGTGGAGGTGGAAGGCAAAGGCGGCATCACCGTGCTGGACGCCGCCGACATCGAACATTCCGGCATTGACGACACCGATCCCGGCCAGCCCATCTGCATGCTGGGCCTGCGCCTCCACATCCTCACCGCCGGCGCCACCTTCAACCTGCAAACCCGCGAGGCCAGGCCAGGACCGGATGAAAGAGACTGGGCCAAAGCGAGCAGCTAGGGCGCGAGTGGGCCCAATTCAAAGCTAGGTCTCACATCCTCTATTTCTCATTAATTATTCAAGCCCCTTAAAAAAGAGGATAACCCTTGAAACGCAAAAAAACATTCTATGCCCTTTCGGCAGCATTCCTCGCCACGTCTATTCACATGGGATGCGAGTCCACTCCAGCCAAGGTTCCAATTGAACAACAGCAACGGGTAGTCCTCGCAATCAATCCGTCCAATGAGATGTCTAAAGGAGATGCAGAGAAAATAATGAAACTATATCTTAGAGTCTGCACTTTCGACTGCAATGAAGTCACTGAAATGAAGGATGAAGGAGAATACTGGGTAGCAGCACCAATCCTAGGATCCACATGGAATCAGAAGCAGAAAGATCCAATTCGCCTTAACAAATCTACTGGTGCCATCACATGGAATTACGGCCCGTCCTATCCTTCTTTACCTTCTCTTGTAGATGCATCAAAAAAAGAGACTTTACACTAAAGCCAGTAAGGCTTTAGTGCGGCCTAAACCGGATTCACTAGATACCATTTGGTACGATTTCATGGCCTATGAGCAAAATACTTGAATTTCTGGTTATAACTATTATAGGTTATTTAAATACAATAATCCAAATTAAATTGATCTACCTAATGGAGAGGGGGATTAAATGATCATAAAAGGTTCTCGGTCAATTCATCATTTACGTTTTTTTGCTTTTTTCGGCATCCTCATCTTAGGGGGGTGCTCTCTATGGAAGGGCACCGACCTGTGGAGGCAGAGGCGACAATACGAGATTCTTGAATCCTTCTCCAATTCCATTGGAAAAGAAAGGATTCAGCTTGGGCAAAAACTTCAGCATTCGCCCACGCCACCTGAAGGTTTCCCCCATGACATAAACGCTGTCAAGTCAGTTGTGGCCGCCAATCCTTTGATATTTTGTGCAGTGGAGCGGCGAACTAGCAGGGTTTTTATTCTAAGGGTCGATTCAGTTACTGAGGAGATGTCAGAGGCGGATCGAAAGAGATCCCTTGAAAATGCCCAGGCTGCTATTAATAGCGATTGTCCAAGTTATAGCCTACCTCAACCTCCTGAATATATACCTATTTTTATGCTGGTTGATGCCGAGTGGGTTTGGTTTATGGCGTGGGATATGGGGCGCGAGGAGGTCGAGGGCTTTCTCAATCAAACCTTGGGTCCCCATCCGTCAACTCGGGTGGGTATTTGGCCTGTGAATCCATCTTTCCCGCGGCCCCGCCATCTCCCGGGTCCGGGAGATCGATACCCGCCAACAAGCCTCCAAGGGGGTATGACTTACCAAGGGAATGATTGGTTGGTTAAATGGCCCAACGTCGCTCTTGGACCCAATTGGCAATTTATCTTCCAACCGTGGCCAAAGGAGATTGCTTCTTGGGAGGAAGAAATAAAAAAGGAAGTGGCAAGAATACGAATTATTGGCATCCTCTTTCTACTGATTTTATTATTTCTTGTTCTACCCAACTATTTATCGCTCGGTTCTGATAAATCGGAAATCCAAGGATGACCAGAGTGCAACCTGGGCTTGGGCAGCGTGACCGCCCTCAAGAACGGAAAGATCCTAATTTCCGGTGGGTCCGATAGCAGCAATTATTTGGGAGATTGTTTCTTGTATGATCCTACGGTGCAGGCCTTGCGCCCACGGGCACCATGCTCACGCCCCGGCGGGATCACCTCGCGGTGGTTTTAGAGAGTGGCAAGGTGCTCATCACCAACGGAACCGGCATCAAATGCTCAAGGACGAGCAAGGTCGCCTCCTGAGAGAAAAGCTATCGAACACTCAAAGCCTAATGGGGTTGTTCAGTCTTCTAGACCCACCAATGCCAAAATGAGCACCCCGCGAGCAACCTAACCTCTCGTTCAACCTAGGCATTCCTGCGTCAACTCGACTAATTTTTGTATAAGCCAGGAAGGAGTCCCATGAACGGTACAGCCTATCTCGCAGATGCCATCAAGCGGTTCCGTGAGGCGCAAACCCAGTGCGATCGGGCCTTGGCGCAGGTACCTTTCGAGCTTTGGAGCCATCGCCTGGACCCGGAATCCAATAGCATCGCCACGCTCATGCTGCACCTTTCGGGCAACATGATTTCCCGTTGGACCGACTTCCTGCGGAGCGACGGCGAGAAGCCCGACCGCAACCGAGACTCCGAATTCGAGGACCCCGAAGGCCTTTCCCAGCAGGCGCTCCTAGAGCGTTGGTCCCAAGGTTGGTCCTGCCTCTTTGATGCGCTTTCAAGTCTCTCCGAACAGGATCTGGAAAGCACCATCACCATTCGCGCCCAACCTCATTCAGTGTTGGAAGCCATCAATCGCCAACTGACTCATTACGCCTACCACGCCGGGCAGCTTGTCTTCCTCTCCAAGCATCTTGCGGGCCGCCCATGGCAGACCTTGAGCGTGCCCCGACACGGTTCCGCAGCCTTCAACGCGGCCATGACCAAGAAGTCGGACGAGGCCTGAGCGGAGACGCGTCACACCCCGTCCACCGCCCCAAGGTATGATCCAGGCCAAGCCTCAAGCAAGCCGGAGACATGTTTCATGCGAATTCTCGACCGATCCATTTATGTGGGCCCTTCGCTCTACGCCCACTTTCCTGTCATTCGACTGGAACTGGATCTGGCGGAACTCGAAGCGTGGCCCACGGCCCGGCTCGGCATGACCTTCGTAGACGCGCTACTGGCGGCCCTCCCTGGGCTCCATGAACACGGCTGTTCATATGGTGAGCCCGGCGGTTTCGTGCGGAGGATGCGCGAAGACGAAGGTACGTGGCTCGGCCATGTGCTGGAACACGTCGCCATCGAATTGCAAAATGTCGCCGGAGAACACGTGACGTTTGGAAAGACGCGGGATGCCGGTCGGCCCGGGGTCTACACCGTGATCTATGAATATGCACAGCGCGAAGAAGGGGTTGAGGCCGGCGAGCTGGCGTTGCGGCTTTTGTCTTCACTCCTGCCCGAAAATCTTCGCACCAGCGGCAGTGTTCCCGAAGACTGGGCCTGGCCCACAGCACGCGATGAATATATTCGCTACGCCCAGCGCAACGCCCTGGGGCCTTCCACCGCTTCGCTGGTTCACGCGGCGGAAGCGCGTGGCATTCCCTGGATGCGTCTCAATTCGCAGTCTTTGGTGCAGCTCGGCCACGGAAAATATCAGCAACGGATCCAGGCCACCGTGACAGGAAAAACGTCTCATATCGCCGTGGAGCTGGCCAGCGACAAAGAAGAAACCAACAAAATTCTGTCGTCCCTGGGTCTTCCTGTGCCGCGCCAAGAACTGGTTCAGACCGAGGAAATGGCGCTGCGGGCGGCGCGGCGCATCGGCTACCCCGTGGTCACGAAACCGTACAACGGAAATCACGGCCGCGGTATTTCCATCCGGCTGGTCAACGACGACGAAGTGAGCAAAGGCTTCGCCATGGCGCGGGAAATTTCGCGTTCAGTCATCGTCGAAACGTTTGCCGAAGGCGACGATCATCGCTTGCTGGTGGTGAACGGCGAACTGGTGGCCGCCACCAAGCGCACGCCCGGTCATGTGGTTGGTGATGGCCAGCGGACGGTCGCTGAACTCGTGGACCTCGTGAACCAAGATCCTCGAAGGGGTGTGGGTCACGAGAAAGTTCTCACGCGGCTTGAACTCGATGCACAGGCCGACATGATGCTGGCCAGACTCGGCTACACCAAGGACTCGGTGCCCCCGGAGCGGGAAATTGTTTTCCTGCGTTCCACCGCGAATCTGTCTACCGGCGGCACCGCGACGGACGTCACGAACATCATCCATCCCGACAATCGCGACATGGCCGTGCGCGCCATCAAGGCCATCGGGCTCGATGTGGGCGGCGTGGATTTCATCACGCCCGATATTGCCGAAAGCTACAAAACATTTGGCGGTGCCATCTGCGAAGTCAACGCTGCACCGGGTTTCCGAATGCATGTCTCGCCCAGCGAAGGAACCCCAAGGGACGCCGCAGGGCCGGTCATTGATATGCTTTTCCCCACCGGATCGCCATCTCGCGTGCCCATCGCCGCCATCACCGGCACCAATGGCAAGACCACCACGTCACGAATGCTGGCGCACATCACCAAGATGGCGGGCTTCACGCCGGGTCTCACCACCACCGACGGCGTCTACATTGATGGTCAGCGCACGGTGGAAGGCGACATGACCGGACCCGTGGCTACGCGCATGGTGCTGGCGGATCCGCAGATTGACATGGCGGTGCTCGAAATCGCCCGGGGCGGTCTGCTGCGGGCGGGCATGGGCGTTCCCTACGTGGGTGTGGGCGCGGTGCTCAACGTGCAGCCGGATCACCTCGGGCTCAAAGGCATTGACACGCTGGAGCAGCTCGCCGAAGTCAAACGCATCGTCGTGGAAGTCGCAAAAGATTGCGCGGTACTCAATGCCGACGATCCGCTGGTGCTCAAGATGTCCGGTTACACCGAGGCCAAGACCATTTGCTACGTAACCATGAATCCGCAGCACGCGCTGGTGCGCGAGCACATCCGCGCCGGGGGCCGCGCCTGCGCGCTGGAAGCAGGCATCAATGGCCAGATGATCACGCTCTACGACAAGGGCAGCCACATCCCCTTGCTATGGACCCACCTGGTGCCCGCCACAATGGAAGGCCGCGCACTCCATAACGTGCAGAACGCGATGTTCGCCACCGCCATGGCATTCTCCATGGGCATCAAACTCGACGCGATCCGGGCGGGGTTGCGCACCTTCGACACCACCTTTTTCCAGGCGCCAGGCCGCATGAACGTGTACGACGAGCATCCCTTCAAAGTGATTTTTGACTATGGCCACAACGCCCACGCCGTGGGCGTCATGGCCGATCTCGCTCAGCGTCTGGATGTGCCTGGCCGCCGCATCATCGTGCTGGCGGGACCGGGCGACCGCCGTGACGAAGACCTTCGCGCCATCGCCGACATCACCGCTGGCAAATTCGACCACTACATCTGCCGTCGCGATGACGGACTTCGCGGCCGAGACGGGGACGCCGTGCCCCGCATTCTCGCGAAGGCGCTGCAAGCGAAAGGCATCCCCGAAACGGCCATCAGCATCATCCCCGACGAGCAAGAGGCCATTGACGCGGCCCTGCGCATGGGGCGACCCGGCGACTTGCTGCTGATCTTCGCGGACGCGCTCACGAGGTCCTGGAAGCAGGTCATCAAGTTCAGGCCCGAAGGGGCCCCGCCACCCCGATCATCGGCCATAGACACGCTGGTGCCCCCCCCGATGCTCGGTACCGAAGACGAGCCCATGCAGGAATTTGAAGGCCTTGTGCGTGACGAACGCGGCGTGAGTCTCGCACGCGAGGGGGATGACTGAGCGCCCTCTGCCCTTTTGACAGTTCCCGCCGACTCACGGGACCGAATTTATATTTCAGCGAATGCGGCGCGGTGTTGGATGTTCTATCCGTCCCGACCTCCGATTCGTTGGAGCAGTGGGCCGCGAATATTCGCACCATGCGAGCGGAGCTCGGCTGGCCCGAAGCCTCAGCAACCGTGCGCGTCCATGAGTCCGGCGCTGCGCTCGCTTTCGCCGCACCGGAAGATCAGCTCTACACGGCTACCGAAGTGAACGAGTGGGCATGGCAATCCCTAACTTCTGAGGCTTCGGTCGCCAATGACATGGCACCGCTCGCGCCAGGTCATCCCGCCCTTTGGGATTTCAAACTCGCGGCCCTAACGCTTCATTTCATGGCGAGGGCAGAACAGCAGCCCACCGTGATGGCCCTTCTCGAAGCGGCCGACCAACATGGCTTGCCCCTTTTTCGAGACGATGAAAACCTTTCCATCGGCGCAGGCTTGGGAAGTCAAACCTGGATAATTGAGGCACTCCCAGAGCCCGACAAGGTGCCCTGGCACTCACTTTGCGACATCCCAAAGGCACTCATCACGGGATCCAATGGCAAAACCACCACCGTACGATTGGTGGCGGCGATGTGCGCCTCCCAAGGTTTGACCCCGGGATTTAATTGCACCGATGGCATTTTTGTCGGGGGCGAATGCGTGGAACTCGGTGACTACTCCGGGCCAGGTGGTGCCCGCACCGTGTTGCGAAATCGAAGGGTTCAATCAGCAATTTTGGAAGTCGCGCGCGGCGGCATTCTCCGCCGCGGCCTGGCCGTGAGGGGCGCGAATGTGGCCGCCGTCACCAACATCAGCCCTGATCATTTCGGTGAATATGGCGTGCATTCCCTTAGCGATCTTGCCGATGCAAAGCTTGTGGTGGCGCGGGCCTTGGGACAAGCTGGCCTTTTGGTGCTCAACGCCGACGACGTCACATTGATCGCTAAATCGAAAGCCGTCACTTGTTCCCTCGCCTGGTTTGCCCTTGAGCATTCGCATCCTCAATTGATGGCCCATCGCGCCTTGGGCGGAAGGACCTGTGCTGTGGTGGACGGGCGCTTGGTGATGAATAGGGATGGCGCAGCCCATGATCTGGGCCTGATTCATGAGATGCCGCTCACGGCGGGCGGTGCCGCCCACTACAACATCGCCAACATCGCGGGAGCCGTGCTGGTGGCGTCTGCGCTGGGGGTTTCGCCTTCCCACATCGCCCAAGTCCTGGCTCGATTTGGCGCCTCCCGCCACGACAATCCTGGGCGGCTCGAACGCTGGACGTTAAACGAACTCGAGGTACTGGTGGATTACGCCCACAACCCTGAAGGCCTCGCCGGTCTCTTAGCTGTGGCCACGCAAATTCGTCACGATCATCACTCACATCAATCACATCAATCGCATCAAAATGGGCGCCTCGGGCTCCTGTTGGGCCAGGCTGGAAATCGGGAAGAAGAGGCTATCCGGTCCCTGGCACAGACCGCCGCAGGCGCAAGGCCCGATAGGGTAGTGCTGAAAGATTTGGACAGTTACCTTCGCGGCCGCGAACCGGGAGAGGTTCCTAGCATCCTGCGGGACGAGCTCATGAATCAAGGCCTTCCGGAGGATCGCGTGATCACGATTCTTTCAGAAGTGGAGGCCGTCCGCTCACTGCTCGCCTGGGCCCGCCCTGGGGATGTGCTGGTGCTTCCCGTCCACACCCTCGCGGCCCGAGAACAAGTCGCCACATGGCTGGACCATCTCGATGCGCAGAAATGGGTGCCGGGAAATCCATTGATGGATTTGCAATCCAAAGAATAGGCACCTCAGATTTCGCAGATTTTCACGGATTAGAAAATCAAGCTTTTCGTACGAATTCGCGTTCAAAAAGATAAAAACTCACCACAAAGGCACAAAGGACACGAAGAAAAACCAAGCTCCACCACCCGTGTCCTCGCCCCAGAATCGCTTCGCGTGACAATCCCTTTTTTGGATCTGCGCAAATCTGCGAAATCTGCGGTTTCAATTTTTTTCAGTTCAGATTGGTCTGAGTCCGCTACTTTCCCACCACCAGAATCTGAAAACTGTTGGGGACCATGCTCGGCCTGGGATGCGGCTTCTCAGCGGTGGGGGCGGGAGCGGGGCCGTACTCCGCTGTGGGTAGGTAGATCAGATGCGTCGCTTCGTCCAGCGCCATGGTACGGGCACCTTTTTGGGTGGGGGCTTGCTCCAATACTTTGTAAGTGTCAGGAGAATCCTCATGCACAACGGTGAGCGTGCCCTCACCATTGGAACTGTAAATAAGGCCCTTGCCTGGGTCAAAGGCGGCCGCATCAGCGCCGTCACCGATGGGCAGCGTGGTGACGACCTTCCCTTTGTCCGGATCAATGACCGCCATTAATTTGTTGCTGCCTACCGCGAAGAGGCGACGATGGGCCACGTCCATAGCAAGGCCCGAGGGTTCTTCGAGCGGTGCCAGGGAGATGCGCTTCTCCACGATCATTTTCTTCGCGTCAATCACCGCGAGCTCACTGGAGTCTTCGAGGTTCACATAGACACGGCCCTTGCCATCCGCGACCGCGAATTCCGGCTTGTGACCGAAGGGGATGGTGCCCACCACGTCGCCTTTGACCGCGTCAATGACCGTGGCGTTCTTGCCTTTGCCGTTGAAGCTGAACACGCGCTGGGTGGCCGCGTCGTAGAGGATCGCGTCGGGGCCGTCGCCGGTAGCCTTGACCTGGGCGATCACTTCGAGCGTCGAAAGTTTGAAAATCGTGATGGTGTTGCTGCGACCGTTGCTGCTAAATCCCTTGTCGAGATCTGACGCCAACGCTACCCCGTGAACACCCTCCGTGCCTTTGATTTCGCCCATGGATTTTCCATCGAGACCCACCACCATCACCCGCGTGGAACGGGGGACGAAAATCCGTTTATGGGCGCTGTCCATGGTCACATAATCCCAGCCCCCTTCCCCACCCACTGCGAG
>JAYVXV010000287.1:0-3753 GCA_043784905.1 Holophagaceae bacterium
CCCCAGAAAACCACTGGTTATTTCGTAACGGCTCCTAAGGAATCGTTGACCTGAAACCTCCCGGGATCCGAGTGGTCCTGTTTCCTAAAATCACGCGCCATGATCAATCAATTCCTCAGCACCATGTGGGGCCAAGCCAACGCGCTGTTCACGCCGTTCCGGCGGCGGCGCTGGGTGGACTTTGCCCTGGTGGCCGCCGCCTTTGGGCTGCTCTACGGACTCATTCTGCTCGGGCACGAAGTGACCGACGTCATGCGACCTCAAATTGACATTGACCTCTCAGGTTTGGCCCTGGTGAAGTACACCTTTTTCTCGATGATGAGGGGCCTCACCGCTTACGTCATTTCCTTCGTCTTCACGTTGGTCTACGCCTACTGGGCTGCCAAAGATTCCCGCGCCGAAAAGTTATTGGTGCCCCTGCTGGACATCTTGCAGAGCATTCCGGTGATGACCTTCATCGTGCCTCTGCTTTTGGCCCTGGTGGCGATCTTCCCCCACAGCAACGTGGGCATCGAGCTCACGGCCATCATCGCCATCTTCACGGGCCAAGCCTGGAATATGACCTTCAGCCTCTACCATTCCCTGAAATCCGTGCCCGCAGAATTGCAAGAAGTGGGCACTGTCTATCGTTTCAACTGGTGGCAGCGCTTCAAGTGGATCGAATTGCCCTTTGCGACCACGGGCCTAGCCTGGAATTCCATGATGAGCATGGCGGGGGGTTGGTTCTTCCTGATGCTGGTGGAGGCCTTCAAGCTTGGCGGCAAGGACTACCGCGTGCCTGGCCTCGGATCGTATATGAGCGTGGCGGCGGAGCGGGGCAATGTGAAAGCTCAGATCTTCGCGGTCATCGCCATGATCGCCATGATTGTGGTGCTGGATCAGATCATCTGGCGCCCCATCGTGGTGTGGGCCCAACGCTTCAAGGTCGAGGACACGGTGCAGTCCGCAGGGCCTCAGAGCTGGTTCTTAAATCTGATTCGCCGTTCTCGTCTCATCCGCCGCTGGGACCACTGGCGGGCCCATCGTCTGCGCGCTCACAAGGCGCGAGGCCCGCAAGAACCCAGGAGCGCCGTGGTGCGCGCAGAAGTCGCGGCGCCTTGGATCACAGGCATCGCCCTGGCCGCCATTGGAGGCTTGCTGGTGCTAGGGGGCTTTGGAGTGGTCCACCTGCTATCGCGCCTGCAGCCCGGCGCCTGGTGGTACCTCGCCAAGGCGGATGGCCTGACCCTTTCTCGTGTGATGGCTTCCATCGTCATCGGCACCGCCTGGGCCCTTCCTGCGGGGCTTGCCATCGGGCTCTCGCCTCGGCTTTCTAAGATTTTTCAGCCCATCGTCCAGGTGGCCGCCAGTTTTCCGGCGCCCATGCTATTCCCGGCGGTCATCGCCATTTTGGCGACCTTCAAGATCGGCCTTGGTTGGGGCAGCATCGTACTCATGCTGTTGGGCACCCAGTGGTACATCCTATTCAACGTCATCGCGGGCGCGTCGGCCATTCCTAGCGATCTGCGGGAAGTCGCGACCTCCTTCAGTTTGAGCCGCTGGCAGCGCTTCAAGAGCCTCTACCTGCCGTCCATCTTCCCCTATCTCGTGACGGGCTGCTTGACCGCTGCGGGCGGCGCCTGGAACGCTAGTATCGTGTCCGAGTATTACAACCTGAGCGGGCCCACGCTGGAGACCTTCGGCCTCGGCGCCATCATCAGCAAGGCCGGGGAGCAGAAAGATTTCGCCCTGCTCGCAGCGTCAACCCTTGTGCTGGCCACCACCGTGGTGATCTTCAACCGTCTTGTGTGGAAGCCGCTCTACAAGCTGGCCGAGACGCGCTATTCCTTGACCAAGTGAGGCTTCCATGACCGCCATGACCCATGAAGTCATCTGCGAACTCAAAGGCATCCAGAAATCTTTTGACCGCGACAACGGCAAGCCGCTGCGGGTGCTGGAAGACATCAACCTGGATATCCGCGCCAACGAAGTGGTGGCCCTTATTGGCCCCTCGGGCTGCGGAAAATCCACCATCCTGCGCATCTTCGCGGGGTTGATTTCCGCCAGCAAAGGCAAGGTTTTCTACCATCAAAAGGAGATGAAAGGACTCACGCCGGGCGTCGCCATCGTATTCCAGGGCTTCGCGCTCTATCCCTGGATGACCGTGGAAGAGAATGTTCGCACGGTGCTGCGCGCCAAAGGGATGGCCGAGGATGACATCCAAACCCGCGCCAACCGCGCCATCAGTTTGGTGGGCCTCGACGGATTCGAGGAGGCTTACCCCCGCGAATTGTCCGGCGGCATGAAACAGCGCGTGGGCATGGCCCGAGCGCTCTCGGTGGATCCGGAAATTCTGTTCATGGACGAACCTTTCAGTGCCGTGGATGCCCTCACAGCGGAAGGTCTAAGGGCCGAAATTCTGGACATCTGGAGTGACACCGCCACCAACCCATCCAGCATTCTGATGGTGAGCCACGACATCAAAGAAGTCGCCTACATGGCGGACCGTATCGTGGTGCTCTCTGCAAATCCTGGCCGCTTGCGCACCATCGTAGAGAACCCGCTACCCCGACCCCGGGATACCCGCAGTCCAGAATTCCTGCGCTTGGTGGACCAGCTGCACGACATCATCACCAGCACCGAATTGCCGGACGTAGAGATGAGCGCACCGGAGCCAAGCCTGCTTCCCGATATGGCCGAACCGCTGCCACCCGCGCCCAGTGCAGATATTTTAGGTTTGTTGGAATACCTGGAAACCCAAGGCGGAACCTGTGATCTCTTTCAGGTCGTCTCGCACACTCACGTCGCGTTTGAGAAAGTGCTTGCCTCGGTGAAGGGCGCAGAAATGCTGGATCTCGTGGATACTCCAAAACGCATGGTGGTGCTCACGCCGTTGGGTCAACGCTTTGTGCGAGCCGGGATGGATGATCGCAAAGATATTTGGAAAGCCCAGCTCCTGGAACTCCGATTGTTCTGCATCATCGTCGAGATGCTCGACCTGCATAGCGGCGAACTCAAACGATCCGAAGTCATCGCCGAAATCCAGGCGCGCCTACCCATGGAAAACCCTGAGCTGACTTTCGAGACGCTCGTGACCTGGGGACGATTTGGTGAGCTTTTCGCCTATCGCGAAGACCGTGGCGTGCTCACACCGGAGTAATAGAAAAATGGTTCTGAAAGCTAACGCGCTGGCCTTGATCTCTCTCGGCGTAGCTCTGAGGGCGCAGGAGATCCAAGCGATCCCCATCCAGCCCAATCGAGAGATCATCCCGGCTCAAACCGAACGACTTCGTGGGATGCCATCCTCACCCGAGGAAGAAACCTGGAACCTTCACGGCCAATCCACGGTCGTGATTCAGGGTCACGGCGCTTTTGATTCTCCCTATTCCGGGCCCAACAGTTTTCTGTCCCGGAAGGAAACCCGTACCTCGTTCACATCTACGCTATTCGGGGGCTGGCGCCCTTGGAAGGGCGGCGAACTTTACGTGAATCCAGAGATCAGCGCGGGGTCTGGCGTGAGCAGTGTGCTCGGCCTAGCAGGGGCTCCCAATGGCGAGATTTACCGCGTGGACAGCCCTAAATTGAGCCTGAGTCTTGCGCGGTTCTTTTTGCGTCAGACCTGGAATTTCGGCGGGAATTCATCCGATGTAGCCTCGGATCAGAACCAGCTCGGGGGCAAAGCATCCAGTCGCCGATTGGTACTCACCGCAGGCAGGTTCAGCACGCTGGATGTGTTTGATGCCAACGCCTACGCCCACGATCCACGAACTCAAT
>JAYVXV010000288.1:0-11955 GCA_043784905.1 Holophagaceae bacterium
CCTTTCGTGGGCCGTCTCGATGACATCAATCATGTGGGTATGGAATTGATCCAAGACCTGGTGCAGATCTTCGACAATTACGACCTGCACACACAAGTGCTCGCGGCCTCCATTCGCGGCCCCCGCCACGTCACCGATGCCGCCTTGGCAGGTGCCCACATCGCCACCATCCCACCCAAGGTCTTCGATCAAATGCTGTCGCACCCGCTCACGGATCGTGGCATCGAGGGCTTTATGAGTGACTGGAAAAAGGGCGGGCGATGAAACCGAGACTCCTGCTCCCGTTTTTTCTGGCGCTGCCACTGCTGGCCCAAACCCTTAGGACTCAACCCCAGGTGCCACCTCCGGCAACCCCAGGGTCTGCGGTCTCATGGATCAATGAACATCCTGAGTTTCGCGCCCATCCGGACTGCATTTTTTGCAAGATCGTCGCAGGCAAAGCGTCCTCAAAAAAAGTATATGAAGACGACCGTGTTCTCGTTTTCTGGGACATCAAACCCCGGGCCAAGGTGCATCTCCTGGTGATTCCCAAGCAGCACGTCACCAGCCTTGCCCAGCTTGAGGAATTGCCGGTGGAAACCCGCGCCGCTCTTCTGTCCGCATGTGTCATCGCGGCTAAAGAAGCGGGAATTACAGAGACGGGATTCCGCATCATCGTCAACTCTGGCAAGGACGCCAATCAATCAGTTTTTCACCTGCATTTCCACGTGGTCGGCGGCGAGACGTTACCCGAAGACGCAGTGAAGGTGAAAGCTGCGGAAAAGGGGAAGTCCTGAGGAACGAAATGGGTGGGCTTTGTATTGAAGGTCCTTGGAGAATTTATGTCTCTTGAGCAAAAAATTGAGCGCCTCAAAGCTAAGCACGCTGCGGCTCAGTCGGGCGGGGGCGAAGCTCGCGTGGCCAAGCAACATGAGGGTGGAAAACTCACGGCGCGGGAGCGCATCGCGGCTTTTCTCGACGAGGGTTCTTTCGAGGAGATGGATGCACTGATGGTGCATCGCATGGAAGGCGTTGAAAAAATTCCGGGCGACGGGGTGGTTACGGGCTTTGGCCGCGTGGACGGCCGCCCCGTGGCCATCTTCGCGCAGGATTTCACGGTCTTTGGTGGGTCGCTATCCGAGGGTTACGCCAAGAAAATCTGCAAGGTCATGGACCTCGCCATGAAGGTGGGCTGTCCGGTCATCGGCCTTAATGACAGCGGCGGCGCGCGCATTCAGGAAGGCGTGGTGTCCCTCGGTGGCTACGCGGATATTTTCTTAAGAAACACGCTGGCGTCAGGCGTCATTCCGCAGATCTCGCTCATCATGGGGCCCTGCGCGGGCGGCGCGGTCTACAGCCCCGCCATCACGGATTTCATCACCATGGTGCGCGGCACCAGCTACATGTTCGTGACGGGTCCCGACGTAATCAAAGCTGTGACCCACGAGGAAGTGACGAAGGAAGAACTGGGCGGCGCTACGACCCATAGCGCGAAATCCGGTGTGGCCCATTTCGTCCAAGCAAGCGATCTTGCTGCGCTAGCGCACACACGCGAACTGCTTTCATTTCTTCCCAGCAACAATCTTGGGGAAGCGCCCCGCAAGGCGACGAAAACGCCGCAACCCTTAGAGAATCCTGCGCTCGATGATGTGGTACCCAACGATGCGAGCAAGCCCTACGACATCCGGCTCATCATCAAGGGCGTCGTGGACGACGCGCATTTCTTTGAAGTGCATGAAGCCTTCGCGCCAAATCTCGTGGTGGGCTTCGCGCGCATTGAGGGCCGCAGCGTCGGCATCGTCGCCAACCAACCGGCCTTTCTCGCGGGCGTGCTGGACATCAGCGCGTCTGAAAAAGGTGCGCGCTTCGTACGTTTTTGCGATGCCTTCAACATTCCCATCATCACCTTTGAAGACGTGCCGGGGTTTTTGCCGGGTGTCACCCAAGAGCACGGCGGCATCATTCGCCACGGTGCAAAACTGCTTTTCGCCTATTGCGAAGCCACCGTTCCCAAGATCACCGTCATCACCCGCAAGGCTTACGGCGGCGCCTACTGCGTGATGGCCTCGAAACACATCCGCACGGATTTCAATTTCGCCTACCCCACCGCCGAAATTGCGGTCATGGGCGCGGAGGGCGCGGTGAACGTGCTCCATGGAAAAGCGGTGTCAAGTTCCGAAGATCCAGTGTCCAAGCGGGCGGAGCTCATCGCCGACTACAACGAGAAATTCGCCAATCCCTATATCGCTGCAGAATTTGGATTCGTGGATGAAGTCATCCTGCCGAGGGAAACCCGCAAAAAGCTCGTGCGCGCCCTCGCATTATTGGAAACCAAACGCGATTCCACCCCGCCCAAAAAACATGGGAACATTCCTCTCTAGGGACTTTGTCAAAATAGCCTGCACCGTTTTGGTTATGTTGCTACAACCCCTTATGTTGGTGCACCCTCTCAATATTCAAAGTTATTTGGACCTAAAGACCTAAATCCACCTCAGCTCTCCCTCTCGGAGTCGTCATGCGCAACCTCGCCTTCCTTTTGCTCGCCACACCAATTTTCGCCCAAACCCCCGCAGGTGTGGACCAAGCTTTCTTTAAGGGCGACCCACGGACGGTGATGGCCTCTTGCGCCGATCGTGCCCGCGCCATCAAACCGAAGGACAGCCGGTTGCTGGCGGAATACGGGCGATCCTACTTGGCCAGCGGAAACCGCGCAAAGGCTGAAGAAGCATTCGCGGCGGCCATCACTAGCGATCCCAAAGACGCCGAAACCCATCGCTTGATCGCCTTCGCTTGGCTGAAGAATGGCTTCAAGCCCGAAGCCGCAGCGGCTTTCGACAAGATGGTGCTGATGGACCCAAAGGGTAAAAATGCTTTTTCAAAATCCGCCGCGAATCTTCTTGACGGAGGCATGGCCGACAAGGCCGTAGAGATGATGAAACGCGCCTGGATCTTGGACCCGAAAGACTGGCAAAATTGCGCGGACTTCACCCGAGCCGCCATCCGTAACGGCAAGCTGGACCTGGCCGCTGAATGGGCCGTAAAGACCGTGGAAGCCAAGCCCAAAGAAGAGCGGATGTGGAATGAGCTAGCGCTCGCCTACGCCGATGGCGGCGCGGAGCATTAGGATTTCGATGATACGGTCGCATGAATAAAAGCGATCACGCGTCATTGGCTCTGCACCCACGCGCTCCAGAGTTCTCGGTACGCGTCCTCCACCTGGCTCGCGAAACCTTTGGCATCGCAGAGATCGGAGGCGGCGGTGCGTTCGCGCAGACCTTCGCGAAGGCGCGCCAATTCACCCACACGGCTCGTCCATCCCACCGCTTGATTGACGTAGGAGGCAAGATCCGGTGCGACAAATTCATCCAAGCCCACGCGGTGCATGATGCTTGAACCCACCCGGCCCGCGTGGCGATTGCCATGCAGGGTGAGCGTGGGAACGCCCATCCACAGGGCCTCGCAGGTCGTAGTGGTGCCGTTGTAAGGAAAGGGATCCAAAGCCAGATCCACCTGGCCATACACCGCCAGGTGATCATGGGTCGAAGCCAGCGCGGGCATCAATTCGATGCGCGACAAGTCCACGCCATGCGCTTGAAAAATGCGTTCAAAGCGGGCGCGGGTGGCGGCATCCCGCTGCAACATTCCCTTCATCAGCAACCGCGTTCCCGGCGTGCGTTCAAGGATTTCTGCCCAGGCCGCGATGACCGAAACGTTCACTTTCAACAGGGAGTTGAATGATCCGAAGGTAAAGGGCTTTCCGCCTGAGGCCGGCAGGGCCACCACCGCCGGGGACTCGGGGTTTGGACGGTAGCAAAGAAACCCACGGGGCAAACGATATAGCGGCTCGGAGTGGATGGATTCTTCCCCGTCAGGATCGGTGATGGCATCCGTGAAGCGTGCGCTGAACGACGCCATGCCCGTCGTGTTCGGGTAGCCCAGCCAATTCACGAGCACCGGCGCGGGCCGGCGAGCGAACACCGGCAGACGGTTGTTTCCCGTGTGACCCGTCAAATCCACCAAAACGTCAATGCGATCCTCACGGATCATCGCTGAAACTACCTCGTCGCTTTGACCGACGATATTCCGCCAGTGCCCTGCCAGCTTCATCATGCGGCGTGTGACGTCGTCGGGATTTGGGACCTGGGCGTAGCAAAAAATTTCCACCGCCGAAGGATCGTGCGCGGCCAGCAGCGGCTCAAAAAAGAAGGCGACGGAGTGTGCGCGGAAATCCGAGGACACATAGCCCACCCGCAGCCGTCGGCCTATCTCCCGGCTCACTTCGAAATGGGGTGGCTCGGCCAGAAATGGAACTTCGTGCTGACGGGCCCACTCCTGGTGCGCCTCGAATAGCGCCTCGCGGCTCTGGTTCACCTCGTAGTTCAACCGAAAGACCAAGCTACTGTGAGCCGTCGCGTAGTTTGGCCTTAGTTCCAGGGCCTTGCGGGTATGAACGTTCGCGGCCTCCAGATCCCCATGATCATAAAGGATGTTGGCTAGGTTGTTGTGGGCCTCGGGTTGGTTGGGATCCAGTACCACCGAGCGTTTCAGGGCTTCTGCGGCTTCTTCCAGACGCCCCAAAAGGTTCAGCGTCACGCCGAGATTGTTGAGCACCACCGGGTTGTCCGGCAGCAGCGCGAGGGCCGCCTGGAACAGCGTCAGGGCTTCATCCCAGCGCTTGAGGGCGTGGAGCACCAACCCTAAATTGCTCTGCGCCTCAAGGTAGTCCGGCTGTAAATGGAGTGCTTGCAGATAGGCGAGGCGGGCTTCCTCAAGATCCCCAGTGGCCTTCAGGGCGTTTCCCAGGTTGTTGTGAAAGGCCGGGCCATGCGGGAACAGCGCGATGGCCTGGCGAATGAGCCGCACGGCTTCCTCGTTTCTTCCATCCTGTTGAGCCGCCACGCCCAGCAAATGCAAAGCGTTGGCATCCCGTGGATCCTGCCGGAGGATTTCCCGGTATAAGGATTCCGCCTCAGGAAGTCGGCCCGCTTGATGATGTGCGAAGGCCTGAGTCAGCAGTTGCTCCGTTTGAATGCTCATCCCGTTTTATACCCCAGGATGCTTGCGCGGATTCAGTCTCCCTTTTAGAATCGGCCTTTCCCCGAGGTGGATATGCGTAGATTCCACGCCCTGATTCTGGTTTGCGCTCCCTTGGCCCTCCCCCTGGCACTGCCCGCCCAAACCCCGTTCAGTGAATCGTTTTTCCTGGGGGATCGTCGCACGATCCTGCGCGCCTGCGCGAATCAGGCTCGCACGCTCAAGCCCCGCGACGCCCGCCTTCTCGCGGAGTGTGGTCGCTATTTTTTGGCGGGCGGCGATCCCAAAAAAGCGAACGAAGCCTTTCTCATCGCGAGCACCCTTGAGCCCAAGGATGGGAAAGTTTTGCGACTGATGGGATTGGCCTACCTCAAACAGGGGCAGCGCAAAGAGGCTTTGTCCACCTACAACCTTGTCACTCAAAGAGACCCTGGGAACAAGGAAATTCTGGCCATGATCGCGGTGGACCTCGCGGAAGCGGGCATCGCGGACGAGGCCAACCGTTATGCCCAGATCGTGGCCGTCCTGGACAGTGGCGACTGGCGTCGCTTCATCGAATTTGGGCGCGCTTTTCTGACCGGAGGCCACCGCAAAGAAGCCGCAGCCTGGTTCTCCCGGGCCTGCATTCTCAAACCCGATGACGAAAAGGTCTACCTGGATGTGGCCAAGGCATTCGCCGAGGCAAGACCTTGAAATGGAACGACGCTCTATCACCACTGGATGATCCGCTATTCGATAAGCAGGACCGGGTCCGCAATGGCTGGAAGATCTTGGGGTTTTTCACGCTCACTTATGTCTTGGGCCAACTGACCTTCATCACCGGCCTCTGGACTTGGCTGGGCCTAGAATGGTGCACATCCCTGGTGGTACTAGCCGCAAGCCTGGTCTGTCTGGCCCTGGAAAAGGAACCCTTACTAAACCTCCGCACATGGCTGTCCTGGCGGGCAGGGCTTGAGTTTGCACTAGGCAGCGCCGGGGGAATTCTGCTGATGCTACTCACCGCCGCCTGTATCTTTGCCTTCCACGGATTCCAGTGGCAACTCAGCGGGAACGTGGGTTTGCGCGAGTTGTTGGCGGGGGTTTGGCTCTATCTCGGCGTGGCGGTATCTGAGGAACTGCTCTTCCGCGGTTACCCCTTTCAGCGCCTGCTGCGAGGCAGTGGCATCCCCATCGCCTTGGTACTGATGGCGCTCTATTTCGCTTACGCACATTGGGACAATCCCGGAATGTCGGGCACCACCAAGGTCTGGGCCACGGTCAATATTTTTATGGCTGGGCTGTTGCTTGGCGTCTGCTACCTACGCACGCGAAGGCTCGCCCTGCCCATCGGGGTCCACCTGGGATGGAACTGGGCCCAAGGCAGCCTGCTCGGCTTTGGCGTCAGCGGGACGATGGACACCGGTGGATGGCTTCGTCCCATTTTTCAAGGCCGCCCCGAATGGCTTACGGGCGGTACCTTCGGCCTGGAAGCCAGCCTGCCCTGCGCGATTTTTTGTGGGCTGGCCATTTTAGGGTTGTCCCTTTGGAGGCCCAAATTGGAAGGTAACCATGAGCCGTAGCATTCTCATTACGGGTGCTTCCAGGGGCATCGGCCGGGCCGTGGCCTTGCATCTTGCGGCCTCTGAGCAGGCAAACCTGCACCTGTTGGGACGGGATGAATCCGCCCTGGCTGCGGTGGCCGAAGAGGTCGCCGCCCTGGGCGCCAAGGCGCATCTTCACGGGGTCAGCGTGACGGACCGCGTGGCCTTAAAGGCAGCGGCGGTGGGCATTCTGCATTTGGATGCAGTCGTGGCCGCAGCAGGCATTTCCGGTATCACACCGGTGGATGATGCTTCCGGCGAAGCCGACGAGGCCTTCGACACCATTTTGCAAACCGATCTCACGGGATGCTGGAACACCGTGCGAGCCTTCGTCCCCAAACTCGAGCGCGGCGGTCGCATCGTCTTGGTATCCAGCGTGCTCGGGCGTTTTGGTGTGCCCGGCTATGGCGCTTACTGCGCTGCCAAGCATGGCTTGCTGGGCCTCACTAACGCCCTGGCCCTGGAACTTATCCCAAAGGGAATTTTCGTGAATGCGGTGGCGCCCGGATGGGTGGATACCAACATGGCCCAGGTAGGCATCCGCGCCATGGCTAAAAGCCTGAATCTCAGCGAAACCGAAGCCCGTTCTAAGGCTGAACAGGTCGTCCCTGTGCAGCGCTTTTTCAGGCCCGATGAAATTGCCCACGGCATCGCCTGGCTTTTGAACCCCGCCAACACCACGCAGGTCGGCCAATGCTTGAACCTGGATGGCGGCGTGGTGCAGGTTTAGGTGATGAGGTACGAGGGGTGAGGGGTGAGGGGTGAGGTTCAATAAGGTGGCGGCCCAAGGCCGCATCATCAGAGTGCGCCAAAGGCGCACCCCTCAAACCTCATAGCTCACTTACCTTCGATCCGCCCACTGCCCTGGTTTCTGGATGGACGGATCGAGAATGAGCCGAAATTCCGAGGTGGGTTCAAACCCCATGGATCGGTACAGCTTCTCGGCATCCTTACTGGCGTGGAGCTCGACCATCCCAATGCCGTGGGTTCGAGCCACGTCCAGCAGCGCGTCGGTCATCCGTCGGGCCAAGCCCTGACCCCGAAAGGTCGGTTCGGTGTAAACGTTGAAGAGATAGCCCCGCACGGCTTGGGGACTCAAGGGATTGGGCAGGGCTTCTTTAAATTGGAGAAGGGCTCCGGCGATTGGCATCTGGGGCGTCTGGGACTCTTGGGGCGTTCCTTGCGATTCGGCCACCACGCCCCTCACTTCCCCGGTGCTGAGCCAGGTTCTCAAGCGATCCCTAAAAGCCTTGGCCATGGCCTCGCGGCCCGCCTCATCGCCGTAGTCCATGTCCTTGAACATGGTCACGCGATGATGAACGTGAAGGTCCAAGTCGGTGAGGGTGGAGGGCCGCAAGATGAAATCCATCCCTCATCATCGCGCCGCAATCGCGGGCGGGCTATCCTGAGATATGCATTACGCGGCGCTGGCGTCAGGATCCAAAGGCAATTGCCACGCCCTCTGCGACGGCGAGCGAACGCTGTTGATTGATGCGGGCATTTCTCTCAAGCAGGTGCGGCAGCGCATGGAGGATGTGGGGCTCGACTCGGGCAGCATCCGTGGCGTGGCGCTCACCCACGAACATTCGGATCACGTCGGAGCGGTCGGTGTGATGCTCCGCAATACGGATTGGGCTTTTCTGGCAACCCCAGAAACCAGGCTCGCCGTGGAGGGGGCCTGCCACATTGAGATCCCCGATCATCGCTGGGTTCCCCTGCGGGCCGGCTTTGCGACGGATTGGTGTGGTTGGCGCGTGCATCCCTTTGCGCTACCCCACGATGCGGAGGACCCAGTGGCATATCGCGTGGAGCACCAAGGATTCTGCGCCGCCATTGTGACGGATCTGGGTCATCCAACCGCGCTGGTGGCGGACCATTGCCAGGAATTGGACCTATTGGTACTAGAGGCCAATCACGATGTGGATATGCTTCGCGATGGCGATTACCCGCCCTCACTAAAGGCGCGAATCCTGAGTCGGGTGGGGCATCTCAGCAATGCATCCATGGCCGAGCTGTTGGCTTCGGCCCTGTCGCCTCGTTTGCGTGCCGTGGTCATGGCCCACTTGAGCGAATCCAATAACGACCCGGAGCTCGTGCGCGTGGTGGCCGCAGAAGTGCTTCGCGGCTGGGACATCTCCCTCCACCTGGCCCATCAACGAAATCCATTGCGGCTGGATGGCGGGGAACCAAAAGCCGTTCTGGGGGCATCGCATTGAAAGACTTGAAAGACTTGACGGACCTGAATAGCGCGAAAGGGTTTTGAATGATTCTGAGAATTGCTCTCGCGGCTTTGTGCTTGGTCCTGCCGACCCTGCCCTCGATGGCCCAAACGCCGCTGCCACTGAAAGACCTGGTGGAACGCTTCGACGCCGCGCAGGCCAAAGTGGACACGCTCCAGGCACCCTTCACGCTCACCATGCGCCGCGCCATGTTGAAGGCGCCATCGATCGCTAAAGGGACTTTGTTTTTGCAGGGCTCCGATTTCGCCCATTTCAATTTCGCGGCGCCAGAGGATCTCGTCCTGCATCTCACCCCCAAGGCACTCATTTCCTACAGCCCGGGCACCAAAGAAGCCGAGTTCCTCAAAATCGGTGTTCTCAAAAACTCCAATCGCAAGTTTCTGGGGCTCGGTCAAAAGTTATCTTTCCTGAGCGAATACTTTCAAATCGGCCTGGGCGAGTCCAAAGATGTGTCTGGCACCTACTTTCTGATGCTGACGCCGCGCACCCTGAGCCTGAAAAAGCGGATGCAGAGCCTGTACATCTGGGTGGACCAGGTCACTTACCTGCCCCGACAGATCCAATGGGTCGAGCGCAGCGGGGATTCCTGGCAATTAGAGTTTGGAGCCCTCCAGATCAACCAGTCCTTGCCCCTTGCCGTCACAGGGTTCAAGCTCCCGGAAGGGATTCCCCTCAAATCAGAGTTCAGCTTTTTCGCGACCCGGAAGAAATAAAACTACACTAAGAAATCAGTAATCCGAGGAACTTCCATGATTGTGGTCTGTCCATCCTGCTCAGCCCGATTCCAATACGACGAAACCCGCTTCCAGGGCGCCGTCAGTAAACGATTCCGCTGCCCCAAGTGCAGCCACGTATTCGAAGTTTTCAATCCGATCCGCCCCGCTGCGGATACGGACTCCGAATCACTGTTGGACCCAGATCTTTTTGGCGCTCCACCTCCGGTCCCGCCACCCTATGTGGAAATTCAAAGGACCCAGGCCTTTGTTCCCACGCAAGTGGAGCCCATGGAGCATTCGCTATCGTCATCCCCGATGCCCATATTCCAGACGGTCCCTGAAGAGGACATGCCCCCGGCGGCTCCGGGGGAGGCAACCGCCCAATCCACTGCGCGGCGAGATCGTCAGGCCATGTTGCAAAATTTGGCCACGGGGCAGACGATGTTGCCCCCAGGCATCAAATTCAGCCTGGCTTTTCTCACGGGGCCCATGGCCTCGACCGTGCGCGTTTTGGATCGTCCCAACCTCGTCATTGGTCGGGATCAAGGTGAAATCATCACGCACGATCCCGAAACCTCCCGCCGCCATGCCAGCCTGGATATTCACGCGGATGGAACGGCCTGGCTCACAGATCTTCAGAGCACGAACGGAACTTTTGTGGACGGAGCCCCAATTCAAGGAACAGTGCAAATGGCGGATCGCCAAGAATTCACCTGTGGGAAAAGCACCTTCATGTTGCTCATCCGCCCCGATGACCAGTTTTCCCTAGACTAGGCCATGCCCGACTCCCAGGATCTCTTTGCCCCCCATCTGCAGCGGGCCCAAGACCTTTTCCAAGCGGGAGAGGTCATTCAGGCCGGTCAGATTTGGCAGGCCATTCTTCGCCAAGACCCCACCCATGCCGGCGCAAGAGCTTGCCTGATCCACGTCAAACACTGGATTGAGGAGCGAGAAAAGGCCGGGGATCCGGTGCATTTGGGACAGACCCAGGCCCCGGTTGATCTAAATCCACAAGCACAAGCCATCCCTGAACCCGCTTCTGTGGCAGCGATACCGGCGCCCATTCCTGAAAACGCCCCACCACCCGTTCCGGCGCCACCGATGGATAGGGCGATTGCTCCGATGCCGATGGGGACGATTGAAGGAACAGACACACCTGATTCCCCTGATTCCCCTTCTGACGACGTTAATGTAGACCAGACGCTCCGCCATGGCTGCACCCTCTACGACATGGGGCAAGTGGAGGAAGCCCTGGAACGCTGGGAGATGATCCTCGCGGTGGAGCCTCATCACCGGCTGGCCCTGGAATACGTCGCCAGTGCTCGCCAGGAACTAGCACGACAGGCCTCCTTGCCTCAAACGCCCCAAACACACCAAACACACCAAACACCCGTACCCCATGCTCCTATCCCCTATACGCAAGAGCAGCCGGTTTCCTCCCCGATTCCTGAAGTCCAAGAATTGGCCTCCGGCGATACCACCGGAGAGTCCATCCTGGAGGGCCGCCTTTTTTCTCTCCTTCAAGAGGGGCTAAATCACTACGACCAGGGTGATGTGGACGCTGCCTTGAATAGTTGGAAAGAAATGTTGGCCTTGGACCCGGACAACGAAGACGCCAAGGCCTACCTGTCCATGGCCCAGCGTGATACCGGGAGCTATCCCATCGCCCGAGAGGGCTCAGCGAGTTCAGGCTCCAGGCCAGGCGGATCCACCACGCCGATCTACATCAAGGGCAAGGCGTTGAACCCCGAAGGCCTGGAACAAAAATGTCGTCAGGGCGAGCGTCTCACTCGCCTGAAGCGGTATGAGCAAGCCGTTTTTGATTTCCAATTAGTCCTGGCCCAAGATCCAACGCATCCTCGCGCACTGCGTGGACTCGAACAACTCAAAGCCCTAATGGCCGATGAGCCCACCCCACCCGAACCAGGGCCGGACGCCCTTGAGGAATCAACTGCCGTCACGCCGCCCGCATCCGTTACCGCGGCTGTGCAACCTCTCCGCAGTGGCCCCGCCCTGCCTGCGCCCGTGAACGATCTCACCCGCCAATACCCTTGGCTGAAATCGCCTGCGGTCTGGGGCGGCGCCATCGCCATCGGGGTCTTAGGTTCGATGGGATTCTTTTTTCTAAAGCAGCACCAAAAAGATCTGAAACTGCAATCTGACCGATCCGCTTTTTCGGATTCCACCCTGGCACAAGTCAACCGAGGCAATCAACCCCAGGAGCTTGCAGAATCACCCGCCAATGTCCGCTCCGAAGCCGAACAGGCCATCGGAGACGATCCCCTGCGCGCCTACCACCGAGCCAAGGAACTGCTGCGCCTTAACCCAGCGGATAGCACCGCAGCTCAACTGATGGACCGTGCGCGACAAGCCATGGCGGAAGGTGGCTTAAAACCTACGACTTTG
>JAYVXV010000289.1:0-3729 GCA_043784905.1 Holophagaceae bacterium
CTGGCACCAAGTGCCCGCGCTGTTGGAACCATAAGGGTGGCCACGGCCCAGCGAATGCCACTGAGAATGCCGAAGGCCCGAGCGACGCGGATCTCTGCGTTCGCTGCGCGGACGTCGTGAAAAGTGGAGCCTCCGCATGACCAAGCGCCTTCCCTGGCTTTTTCTTCCCCTGGCAGCCCTCGGTGCAGATTTTGCGTCCAAGGTCTGGATTCTGAATTTCCTTCGACATGAAGGGGACTCCCGTGCCGTCATCGAAAATTTTTTCAGCCTCACCCTGGGATTCAACAGCGGCGCCATTTTTGGATTTCTTCGCGGCGCACCTGAATGGCTTCGGATTGGGCTCTTTTCGCTGGCTGGAATCGGGGCACTCATCTATTTCGGCCGCCTCTTTTTAGCGGAGGGCACCCCTCGCATGGAGCGCGTGGCCTTAGGATTAATTCTCGGCGGCGCCATGGGCAATGGGCTGGATCGCATCCTGCACGGATCCGTGGTGGATTTTTTGGATTTTTACGTCCGATTCGGATCCATGTCCTCGCCCTGGCACTACTGGACCTTCAACATCGCCGATAGCTGCATCGTCACCGGTGCGATCCTTTTTGGAATTAGTTTGCTGGCCACGAAAAAGGTCGTTCAGGCGGTCTGAGAAAAACACTCGCAGAGGATCACGGGGATGGCCGAGGGTCGCTGAGGAAAGCTATTTTGATTTTCTCTGTGCTACTAATCTCCAACTTCTTATTTTTTTGCGGAGAATTTGCCCTCTCGGTGTATCTAAGCGTGTTTTCCACTCCAATCCAGGATTTACCGCCGAATCGCTCCCGCGCTGGGGAATTCGTTGTTGTTGGTCTGATTGGGGGTGAGATCTTTCAACCCAGTGCCATCGGGATGGATCTCGCAGACGCTGAATTTTCCGCTGCCGAAATAAAGGGTGCGATGAAAGCGAATGAGCGAGCCGTCCAGGCTCCAATCGGGCTTGGAATTGATTTGGCCGTCATCAATGACGATGCCGGGAACCACCGCAGGGCCTGCGCCTGCCAGGTTGAGCTTGCGAATGCCCCAGGTGCCCAAGGGCTTGTTGGGGCTTCCGGGCGGCAAAGTCTGAGTGAGAAAGGCGAGCGTTTTCCCGTCCGGTGAAAAGTAGGGATCGTTGTCAATGAGACCGTCACTGGTGATTCGAGTCGCCGCGCCGCCGCTGGCCGCCACGGTGTAGACCTCGTAATCCTTGGGGTCTGTGGTGCCATTGGGTGAGCCGATGAACGCAATGGTGGCGCCATCCGGCGACCAACTGGGATCGAGGTTGGGGCTAGCGCGAGAGGTGATGGCTACGGGGTTCTTGCCCACCGTATTTGATGTGTAGATCTGCAAGTTGGCGGCAGTCCCGGCGAACATCACCAGCTTTTGGCCGTCCGGCGACCATTCCGCATGGCCTTGGAATTGCCAGCCGTTGGCGCCATTGGCGATGAGCTTCACACTGCCACTTCCATCGGCATGCATCATCCAAAGGCTGGTCTTGGTGTAGTCCCCATCGTGAGTACCGGCGGGGGTCCGGTAGAAAAGAATGGAGGAACGATCCGGGGAGATTCGGGGCCACCAGGCATCCTGCGTACGGTCATTGGTCAGGGCACGCACGTCGCTGCCATCGGTGTTCATTAGGTAGATTTCATAATTACCCGTGCGGTCCGAATCGAAGGCCAATTGGGTGGTCAGAACCTGAGGCTGGGGCAGCCATCCGCAATCTGAACAAGAGGAACCGCCCGTCGGAGTGCAAGCAGGCAGCATCCCGAGCAGGAGTAGACCCGCTAGGATTCGCAATGAGTGCCGCACGGCCATCTTCAATCCCTTCGGCTCAGCAATCGCAGGATGGTGAGGAAAAGATTGTAGATGTCCAGGTAGAGGCTGATGGCCACGTCCACGGCATTGCGGCCCGTGGCGGGGATGGCCATGGCACGGTAGCAGTCGTAGCCGATGTAGAGCGTGAAGATGCCCGCCGCCAGCCAATCTATCCATCCTGCAGCTGCCAGGGCCGGCACGAACATGGACACCACTCGCAGCACGATGAGCGCGATGAGGGATGCGAAGAGCACACCGCCGAGTTTGGCGAAAATATTCGGATAGCTCAGGCCCAGCAGCGTCATCACGCCCACCGCGCAACCCGTGAGCATCAGGGCCCGCGTCACCAAGGCCATCCCACCGATGTTGATGTACACCGAGAGGATCGGGCCCAGGATCAGGCCCAAGGGGATGAGCAAGAGGTGATAACCCAGCAGGGCTACGGGCACCGATTTGGCGCGGCTGGCGGTGAAGATTCCCGCCATGGGCAGGCCGATTCCCAGCGCCAGGAGCAGCACCAGCCCAGGTTGGAAATGAATCTGCAAGGCCCAGGTGGCGAGCATGGCGTTCAGGGCGAGGCCGTAAAAAGTGAGCCCGCCGATGAGGCCCAGAAAGGCGCGTCGAGAAAGCGTATCGTCGCCGCTGCGATCCCACACGCCGGTGCCTGATGAGAGAAGAGAACGTTGCTGCGTGTCGGCCATGATGGGGCTCCAGGCCTTCATTCTACGCGGTCGGAGGAAGTAGACCGCCGCGTCAAAATAACTTAAATACTGAGCGGGCGGATCGGCATTAAGAGCCCTGCCAAAATAACCTGAACCGCACAGGTTATTTTGGCAGGGCTCCCAACCCCAGCTCCACGCGATGCTCGTGCAGCACTTGGATGATGCGGGCCAGGTGATCGTCTTCCTGACCGCCCACGGCCTCCATCAACATCCTAAAAGCCTCTGAAACTTCATGACGGTCCACGCCTGCGGCAAAGGCTTTGTCCTTCAATTTCTTTTTCACCGAACGGGGTTCCAGCCCCTCGGTGCGCATGGGACGCACCAGGGCGCAGGCCATGCAGAAGCCCGTGATTTCATCGCTGGCGATCAAGGCCTTGTCCAGCAGCGTGTCATAGCTCACGCCCCATTGGGTGTAGTGGGCACTCACGGCGTGGGCGATGGAGGTTTCGCCGTGTTCATTCAGCCAGGCCACAATGCGCTTGGGGTGGTCTTCGGGCCACTGGTCGTAGTCCGCATCGTGCAACAAGCCCGCGATCCCGAAGACTTCCGCGTCTGCCTTGATCTGGATCGCCAGATCGCGCATCACGAGTTCCACCGCCCGAGCATGGACTCGGAGTTTTCCAGAGGGAGTCCACTCGCAAAGCAGCTGCCAGGCTTGGTCGCGGGTGATGGGCATGGTTAATCTTCCTCTCAAAAAAGAAGCCACTGATGAACATAGATTAAACCCGGATTTTGCGTTTGTGCTCATGGTCAGAAGGCATCAGGCCTCTGGCATCAGGCTTCGTTGTTGATTTTGGATGTGCCATCTTGCACACATGTATGCGATAGCGACACACGACAACGAGGCCTGATGCCCGAGGCCTGATGCGGCCTGGAACAATGACAACTGCAAAATCCGGGCTAAGGAAACGCGTGGATAAAAACAGAAAAAGCAGCCGCAGATGTCGCAGATGAAAAAAGGGAATCAACAATGTGCCGATTCCCCGGTTTTTTATCTGTGTTCATCGGTGGCTTCAGGACACGTCCACCAACGGCTTTAGGGCTCCGATCTCGGGATCACCGGTATACCGCACGCGTTCTAAAAACAAACCCGCGCTAGGGGCGGCGAGTTTGCCCCAATGGAGATTGGCTTCTTCTGAGGGGGAGTTCAGATCCATAACGATAGCTTTGGCATCTTCAT
>JAYVXV010000290.1:0-3721 GCA_043784905.1 Holophagaceae bacterium
CCGAGTAGGCAGCGCTCATCGCAGTCACTTCGGGATCATGAATAGCGAAGCCCGGCCCGTCCGCACCGAACTCTGGCATCACCACACGGATGATGGAAGCCACCGAGGCATCGTCCTCGGGGCGGATGGGGCGAAAGGTGAGCGTGTCGGCCATGCATTTATTGAACCCACAGATGGGCGTGAATGAACACCGAGGAATGAGAAGGCGTAATGAAGGGCGCTGGTTTCAGTTGGCCCGATTCGTGGCCCCTAGAAATCCAACCCCTCCGCCCTCAGCCCCAGCACAGGAAATGCCTCACGAAGCTTCTGAACTCTAGCCCCATCAAGATCTGCAAAGATGACGCCTTCTCCGTCTCCCGCATCCGCCAGCACGACCCCATCCGGTCCGACGACCATCGAGCCGCCGCAGAATTCCGTGCCATCCGATGCGAAACCTGCGCGATTGGAGAGCACCAGGTAGGCCTGGTTTTCCGCAGCCCTGGCCCTGGCCAAGAGATGCAAGGCTTCGCTGCGGGGATGGGGCCACTCGGAGACCACGAGGAACAGCTCCGCCCCATCCACCGCGTCATGGCGATACATCTCTGGAAACCGCAAGTCGAAGCAAATGCTGAAGGCCGCCATCACGCCGCCGATGGCATGACGAACACGCCGCGTCCCGGATACCAGGTGCAGGTGCTCGTCCATGGGCTGGAAAAGATGCCCCTTATCGTAAACAATCGGCGCAGTGCCCTCCGGTGAGAACGCCCACATCCGGTTCACGAGTTGCTGATCTTCGTTAAGGCTGATCATGCTGCCGACGATCCAGGCACGGGTAGTTTCTGCGAGCGAGCGAAGCTCTGCACAAATTCCAGGCGTGAGATCGCGGGCGACGGAGGCCCAGCATCCATGGGCGTATCCCGTGGTCCAGAGTTCAGGGAGCAGGTAGAGATCCGCGGCCGGATGGGCGCTGATCAAATCTTTGGCGCGCCGCAGATTGGCGGCGGCATCGCCATCCACAATTTGCATCTGAACCACAGCTACGCGCATATCAGCGACGACTTTCTGCGGGCGCTGTTGCCGAGTCAACGATTTGCCCGGTAAGCGCGTGGCGTAAAGCTTTGGCGCCTTCGCGCACCATCTCCGTATCGCAACTAAAGGCGAAACGAATGGCGTCGTGACAGGTCTCACCGAAGGCGTCTCCCGGGGCGCTGCCGATGCCCTGGCGGGCCAGCCATTCCGACAGCTCGTCGGCGTTGGCGAGTCCCAAGCGCGCATACAATTTGGGATCCAGCTGCGCCCACATGCAGAATCCACCCTTGGGCGAAAATACCTTCACGCCATCAATCCCCGAGAGCGCTTCCAGCAGCATGGTGCGCCGCAAGGCGTATTCATCCCGCATTTCCTTTAGCTGGTCCTGGGGTCCTTCCAGCGCCGCCACCGCGGCCCACTGGGTCACGCTGTTGACGCCATTGATGGTACAGCGCAGCAGCTTGGGGATGCGGGCCTGAAGCTCGGCACTGGTGGTGACGATGCAGCCCACCCGCAGGCCACTCATGGCGTAGCTCTTGGAGAAGGAATAAACGCTGATGATTTTCTTCAGGTAGTGCGGCGCCAAGGCGGCGATGGAGTGATGCTCGTTCGGCGCGTACAGCACGTCCTCGTAGGCCTCGTCGCTGATAATCCATAGCCCATGCTCCTCGGCGATGGCGGCGATCTCTAGCAAGGTTTCCTTAGAGAGCACGGCCCCCGTGGGATTGTGGGGCGTGTTCAGGAAAATGGCTTTGGTGCGGGGCGTGAGCCGCGCCCGGATATCGCCGGGATCGTATTCAAAGTCCTTCTCGAATTTCAGCGGAACACCCACGGGCACGCCGCCCGCGAGCTTGATGTTCTCCACGACTTCGGTCCACATGGGGTCCGGCACGATGACTTCATCGCCACTGCCCAGCAGGCAGGAAAAGGTCACGAAGAGCGCATGCATCGCGCCGTTGGTGACGAAGACATCGTTTTCCGTGACGGCGGCAATTCCATTCTTGCGACGCAACTTATCGCGCAAAGCGACCCGCAGTTGGGGGATGCCATCGTTGGGGATGTAGTGGGTTTTCCCCGCCGCCGCCGCCGCTTGGAGGGCCGCGAGCACATGAGGCGCGATGGAGAAGCTGGGGTCGCCGGATTCCAGCCGATACACGGTCTGGCCCGCCGCTTGAGCTTTCATCAACTGCTCGCGGATGACGACGATCTTGCCTAGAGAAATGCTGTCCAGCGACTCGGAGAGTGCCACAGGAATCCTTGTGCGTTGAGGTTCTTGAGATATCGGCCGATCTTTATCGGTCCGGTTCTAGGAGCTCGCTGATGCATATTATGCACAGCTTGAAAGATTCATTCACAAACGGGAATCACATCGGCATTGCCGCCACACAACACCACACCCAGCGGTGCATGATCGGGTGGCACCCAGGCCCCCGACATAAGCGCCGCCAGGGCCGCGGCCCCGCCGGGCTCCACCACGAGCCGCGCCGATTCCCACAGCCACCTCTGAGCCGCCAAGATGGCGGATTCCTCCACCAGGGCACAGGGGCCCACGCGATTCTGAAGGATGGACCACGGCAATAGACCCAGGCTCGGAGGCCCGAGGCTGGTGCTGGCGCAGCCTTCGGATTTCACCCCAACGGGATGGCCCGCCGCTTGAGATTCAAAGAGGCCCGGACACCCGAATGGTTCCACTGGGATGACCGCCGCACAACCTTCGAGGGCGATGGCACAACCCGCCGCTAATCCGCCCCCGCCCACCGCCATGAGCCAGTGGCGGACCTCCGGCGCCTGCACACCCAGCTCCAGCCCCAGCGTCCCCTGCCCCGCGATGACTTTGGTTTGGTCATAGGGATGGATTAACGGAAGGCCTGAAATCTGCGCCATTTCTTCAGCGGCTTCAAAGGCTTCCTTGGGCGAAGCACCCTCCAGTCGCACATCCGCGCCTAGCGCTTTCATGCCCTCTACCTTGAGGCGGGCCGCCGAAGTGGGGACAAAAATGGTTGCGCGTTTACCCAACGCGGCGGCAGCGTGGGCCACCGCGAGACCATGATTTCCGCCGGAGCAGGCGAGCACTTTTTCGGCTCTGGTTTGCAGCAGCGCGTTGAAGGCGCCGCGCACCTTGAAGACGCCCGTGACCTGCAGCAGTTCCAGCTTGAAACACACCTCTCGCGACCCCTTTGGAGTGGGCACAGAGAGCCGCAGGATGGGGGTGAGGCGCAGATGAGGACGCAGCCTCGCCTCGGCTCGATGCAAGTCTTCGAGGCTTATCGCCTCGGTGGATACATCTGATTCCAAGGCGCTCATACGCTCACTCCATCGCGAGCCAGCGGCGTGAGCCATCCGCGCTGGGTTTCCGCCTCGCCTCGCACCACGCGCGCATAGAGATCCTGCAGTTCCCGCGTGACGGGGCCCACCGTCCAGGTGCGGTCATCCAGGGCGCTGACGGCGCTTACTTCCGCGCTGGTGCCCGTGAGAAAGACTTCGTCCGCGGCCTTCAATTCAGCCAGGCTCACCGGTCGTGATTCAGCGCCGGTGAGGGCCATGATCGTATCCCGGGTGATGCCGGGGAGCGCGTCTTGGTGCTGCACCGCAATGACTTTGCCCTGGCTCACCAGAAAAACATTCTCACCCGTGCACTCCACCACGTTGCCGGCATCATCGGCGAAGAGGGCCTCCTCAAAGCCCGCGCGCGTTGCTTCTAGCTTGGCCAGGA
>JAYVXV010000291.1:0-3721 GCA_043784905.1 Holophagaceae bacterium
TACGGAGAGGTCAACAAGCTCTTTCAGGCTTGCCGCGAAGGTGGCGCCGATGAGGCGTCCATCGTCACCTCCGAGGACAAAGAGAGCAAAGATAAGGAAGGGGGTAAGTAATGGATGCTGGAGGCCACAAAGGTAAAGCTAAATCTGATATCAACGTCACCCCGCTCATTGACATCGTGCTAGTGCTACTGATTGTTTTCATTGTCATGGTGCCCGGCCTGAGCAAGGCCCAAAATGTCACCGTGCCGCAGGTCATCGTTGCCCCGCCACCCAAGGAACCACCCAAGGATCCACCTTTGGTGATTTCCATAGATAAAGATGGCAACTATATGCTCCAGAGCGACAAGATTGATCTAAAAGATCTTGCGGACAAACTCCAACCCGTCATGGCGCTACAGGCCTTTGGCACTCGAAAAGTCTACTTGAAGGTGGACGAGGATATGCCCTTTGGCCGCTCGGTGGATGCCATGGATCAGATCCGCTTAGCGGGTGACCGGTTGAAGGTCGAAACCGTGAAGAAGCCCGAATACCAAGGCCAGGATGGTGGTGATATCAAAGTCTCCATCTCGATCAAGAAGCGGGCCTAGTCACCACGGCAAAACGCTCACCACGAAAGCACGAATAGCACGAAGGCCACGAAAAGAATCTTCGTGGCCTTCGTGTTTTTTTGTGCCTTCTCGGTATCGGCTCTGCCGATACGCGAGACAAACTGAAATCTCGTGGTGAGTCTTCCGTGACGTTCGCTCAATCCATGACGAGCAATTCACTCAAGTGTGATGGCGTGTGACGTGATTTGAGCCGAGCCTTGGGCATTCCATCCATGCCATCCAGGGGGCTCAAATGCAGGCTGTCAGCCCGACCCGGCGCATCGCCGAGATCAACATCACGCCGCTCATTGACATCGTGTTGGTGCTGCTCATCGTCTTCATCGTCATGGTGCCCATGGCGGATCGCGCACACAACGCCGTCCTTCCCACTATTACTGGCCTGGCCAAAATAGATGAACCGCCTCCCACGGTGGTGCTGGACTCGGATGGCCGCTGCATCCTGGATGGGCGCGTTGTGGCAGCGGATGAGCTTATGACCGGAATCCGCGACCATGTAAAACTTCAGCCCATTGACCAGCGTCGCGTGATTCTGAAAGTGTCCGAAAACCTTCCCATGCAGCGGGTCACGGAGGTGATGGACATGCTGAAAGTCGCTGCCGATGCCGCCGAACAGGAAATGCGGAAGGAGCCGACCTACGCCAAAGCGAAATTTGAACCCATGAAGTTAGCAGTGCTCGCTCATACCGAGTTGCATTCAAAAGACTAGAACCACCAAGGACACGAAGAGACTCATCATGTGCCAGCTTCGCGGATGAAATTCAGGCGGCCCGGCGACGGCCTCACGCCTCGCGAAGCGATTTCAGGCTGGAATCATGGGTGATGGAGCTTCGTGCTTTCTTGGTGTTCTTCGTGTCTTGGTGGTGAGTTTCTATCTTTTTGATCGCAACTTGAATCAGAGCGTGAAGAAATAGGCGCGGGCCGTGAGCCCTGGTTCCTCACCACCTCATCCCTCACAGCCTCTTCAGGGGTTATACGCGCCCTGCGGCCTATTCAGACCCGCGCTGTGGAAAACGTTCTGAAGGTCCCGCCCACTGAATCCTGCGGCCCGCTCGGCGGCTTCCAAGTGGTCTAGTAATTGCGATAGGTTTGCGCCGCTGGGCACCACGGGAGTCTGAAGGTCCGCCATCAATTCATCCACGGTCATGTCGTCCAAAAAAGACCCTTCGGCGCGGGCCACGGTGAGGCCATGAAGGGTGTACTGATCCGTCGGGCCCGTATGAGTACGGATGCTCGCGCTAGGCACCACCACGACCTCTAGCGGCCCCTTGGAATCTCGATCCGCGTGGGCCGCGTACATCAAATCTCTTCCCGTTAGCAGACCCGCCACCGTAACGCTTTCGCCGAAATCATTATTGCGCACCGCCACGGCCCTTAACTGGCTGCCAACCTCGCGGTTCAATTGAGCCAGCACACGATTGAGGATAGGGGCAAAGCTAGAGCCCGTCAGCAGCAAGGCCTTGCGGCCCTTAAACCGCTGGGCCTTTTCGCTGCGAATGAAACGGCGGCTGTGTTCCAGGAACTTTCGAACCAAGCCCACGCCATTCTCCAATTGGGCCCAGGACTGGGAATAGAAAGCACGGCCAGGTACTTCCACGTTGCCTCTTGTGAACCATTCATCTGCCAACAGCAGCCACGGCTCGCCGCCATTGGCTTCCGCGTAGTGCCTGGCTTCGCGGGTCCAGCGTTCCACCCAGGCCTTCGCGAATTCATCGCTCACGTCTTTCACGTCGGGCAGGCCGTTCCGATGGGCCGTGAGTCCCACGGGCACGCAGGAGAGCGACAGCACGCCGCCTTTGTGCTTCCACGGGCCTTCGTTTTGGTAGGCGCGGCGCTCCCATAATTCGCGCAAAGTCTTTTCCCACACCCAGCCATCGTTGAGATCCGGCGCGATGACGGCTTGCGTGTGAACGTCAATGCCGCCTTCCAGCAAGCGATCAATTTTCCGCAGGATGTCGCCTTCGCGAGGATTGCCGACCACCTTCACGCGCACGTCTGGATCCGTGCAATGGACCGAAACATGGATGGGCGAAAGTCGCTCGCGGACGATGCGATCCAGTTCACTTTCATCGCTGCTGGAAAGGGTCGAGAAATGGCCGTAGAGGAAGGAAAGGCGAATGTCCTCGTCCTTCAGGTACAGGCTTTTGCGGTAGCCCTTGGGCATTTGATGGACGAAACAGAAGACACAATTCTGCTTGCAGACCTTGACTTCGTCCTGGGCCAGATCCAAGCCGATTCCATCTCCGCCATTTTCGGTCGTGATTTCATAGGTACTCTTGTCCGGTCGCTCCAACAGCAGATGGGTATCGTCTAGTTGACTCATCAGAAATTGGTAATTGAGCTGGTCCAGCACCTTCTCGCCGTTGATTTCCAGCAGCGTGTCCCCCGCCTGAATGCCTGCGCCTTCGGCCAAGCTCTCCGGCTCCACCGAAATCACCAGCACCCCTTTTTGCGCCATCGCAGCTCCAACCTTCCAGTGTGGAAGCGAAAGCCTTGTGGATCAAGAAATGACTGATGGCGAATGCCTCAGGCGGCTTTCTTCTTGGGGGTTTTCTTCACCACCGGCGCAGGCTTGGGCATTTCCTTTTCGTGGAAAAAGCCAACCAGTTGAAGGTTCAGTTCTACCGTGTCCTTGAGGCCGATCTGGGCGGCGATGTCGTCGGAGCCCACGCCCCAGTCGTTGCGGTTGATCTGAAGACTGGCTTCGTAGCTCCAGGTGTCGTTCCCCGCGCCGTTCTTGCCGAAGGAGGGATTGAAGGCCAGGGTAACCTCCTTAACTACGCCGTGCATGTCGAGGAATCCCTGCACCATCACCTGGCCGCCCTGCTTCCAGATCTTCGCGGACGAAAAGGTGATCCTCGGAAACTTGGCCACGTTGAAGAAGGCGTCGGATCTCAGGTGATTGTCTCGGGTCTTGTTCTCGGTGTTGATGGAGGCGGGGTCAATCTCAACCCGGATGGAGGCATGGCCGAAGCTGTCGGGATCGCCGCTGATGTCCATGCTGTAGCGTTTGAAGTTGCCCTCCACCTTGAAGAGCGTCTTCGCGGTGAAGCCGATGCGCGAATGAATGGTGTCGGGCGTGAAGGTCTTGTCGGCGGCGGTCAACGTGAAGGCCG
>JAYVXV010000292.1:0-3715 GCA_043784905.1 Holophagaceae bacterium
AACCCCCGGTCCCGGTTTACCCGAAACTTTCGCTTAGCAGGCGAACCCATTCGGCCACTCTGGCAACTCTCCTGAACCTTCAACATTACCTTTGGATGCAGAACGCGGCAAGGATTCTTGCGCAGCGGGGCCCTGGGCCTGCATGATGGAGGGAGGGTGGGATGGCCGAGCGGTTTAAGGCACCGGTCTTGAAAACCGACGACGGGCAACCGTCCGCGAGTTCGAATCTCGCTCCCACCGCCAAATTCATTCGGGCGAAGCCCGCTCCAGATCGTGGGAGTGGGCTTCGAATCGGCAACGAGGTGTGGGCTCCTGGCCACCTCAGGTTCAAGTTATTTTGACGCAACGCCTTAGCCCCTGGCAATTAGGCGCGGTCTAACGGAAACTGGGCTATGGGCGACGGCGTGGTTCCTCAGGACCTGGGCCCCCGGGAGGGGCTAGCCATTGCTTCGGGCGAGAACACGGATTTGAGTCGCATCAGCGACCTGAGCGTCGCCTGTAGGCCCGATGCCTGTCTGACCTTGGATGGGGCCTATGCACAGGTGAAGGATGCCTTTTTGATGCATCATCCCGATGGGGACGTGGCGCTGCTAGACAAGGCCTATCGCATTGGGAGGGAAAGCCACGGGGCTCAAGTGCGCAAGAGCGGCGAGCCCTACTTCTTTCATCCGCTCGCGGTTTCCCTGAGCCTTGCGGAGTGGCGGCTAGACGCGGTCTCGGTGGCCTGCGGGATGCTCCATGACACCGTGGAAGACACCCTGATGACCCAGGAAGCGGTGCAGGCAGAATTCGGCGATGAAGTTGCCGAGATCGTGGATGGCCTCACCAAAATGAGCAAGCTGGCATTCACGGATCGTCACCTGCTCAATGCCGAAAATGTCCGCAAGCTTCTGGTGGCGATGGGTAAGGACGTTCGGGTGTTGTTAGTGAAGCTGGCGGACCGTCTGCATAATATGCAGACCCTTGGCGCCATGCGGGAAGAGAAACGCCGCCGCATCGCCCGGGAAACCATGGAGCTTTACGCGCCACTCGCGAACCGGCTGGGAATGTGGAATGTGAGAAGCCAGCTCGAAGATCTGGCTTTTGCCAATTTGGAACCGGAGAGATATGGCGAGCTTCGAGCCGTAGTCGAAGCCAAGCGGTCCAAAAGCGCAGCCCTCATCGCAGAGATCCATACCAACCTCGATACGGCACTCAAAGGCCATGGCATCAGCGCCAAAGTTTACGGCCGCGCCAAGCATCTCTTCGGGCTCTGGAAAAAAATGGGCGCTCAGGAAAAAGATTTTGAAGATATCCACGACTGGCTGGCTTTCCGGATTATCTGCCCTGATCGGGCTTCGTGCTACACCGCCATGGGTCTCGTTCACGCGCTCTACAAGCCCATCCCCGGGCGTTTCAAAGACTACATCAGCCTGCCTAAGGACAACGGGTATCAGAGCATCCACACCTCGGTGCTGATGCCATCTGGCGACGCTTTTGAAGTGCAGATCCGCACCCAGGAGATGCACGACCATGCTGAAGGCGGCATCGCGGCCCATTGGACCTACAAAGAAGGCCGCATCGCGAATCGCGCCGAGATCAATCAGGTGGCGTTCCTCAGGCGCATGGTCGAACTGCACCAAGATGCCGGTGATAGCCGCGACCTGGTCGCGAATTTGAAGGGTGAGCTGAGCTTCCGCCGCATCCAGGTATTCACACCCAAGGGGGACGTTAAAAGCCTGCCCGAAAGCGCCACACCCATTGATTTCGCCTACGCCATCCACACTCAGGTCGGCCATCGCTGCGTCGGCGCCAAAGTCAATGGCCGCATGGTGCCGTTGAAGCACACATTGGTGAACGGCGATCGTGTGGAAATCCTCACCCGGCCCGATCACAAGCCCAGCCGGGATTGGCTGGGCATCGTCAAGAGCGCCGGCGCCAAGAGCCGCATCCAAGCGTTCATTCGCGAGGAAGAACGAAATCACGCCATACAGATGGGGAAAGATCGCCTGGATCGCGAAGCGAGAGCCGCGGGCATCCAAATGGACCAGCCAGACGTCAAGGCTGCTTTGGAGAAGCAGCTTGAAGTCCTGAAGCAGGCAAGCTGGGATGCCTATTTTGCAGCGGTCGGATTTGGGCGGCTCACGCCTCACCGATTGCTGGAACCTCTGCTCCCTGAACCCCAACGGGTGCGGGCTCCCAAGGCTGACAAGCTGGGGATGGATGAAGTGCTGGTGGATGACAACCTCGGCGTTCTGTACCACCTGGCGCATTGCTGCAAACCCATTTGGGGCGACGAAATTGTGGGCTACGTGACCCGGGGTCGTGGCGTCGCGATCCACCGTTCGGATTGCCCGCAACTGCATTCCTCCACCCTGCATCCCGAGCGCCGAGTGAATGTAGGTTGGGGCAAGCAGGGCCAGGCTCATTTCGATACGGAGATCGCCTTGATCACCGAGGATAGACCTGGGATGGTGGCGGCTATCAGCGAGGCCATCCAACACTCCGGCATCAACATCCAGCGATTTCAAGGCAATGCAACAGATACCGGGGGCGGACTATTCCACATCGCCCTGCGGGTGAAAGATCGAGTCCATCTGGTGGAGCTGATGTCCACCCTGCGCCGCGTGCGCGGTGTGCATACTGCGGAAAGGGTGCGGGGCAGCGTCTTCGGGAAAGTGAAGTGAAGGAAATTCATCCCACTGAATCTCATGTGTGGACGCCGCCAGAAGATGCAACTCCCGTTCCGTGGACGCGCATCGAACGAAGCCTTGTGTTGCCACAGTCCTGGATGGATCCGCACATGATCAGTCACCGTGTTCCCGAGGGCCCACGCCGAGCCGCAGTGGCGGTGGTGCTATGGGGCGATGCCAAAGGCGCGCAAAAAATGGTGCTGGTGCAACGTGGTTTCAGCGCGCCTCAGCATCCGGGCGAAATTGCTTTTCCCGGTGGCATGGTTGAACCAACGGATCGCGACCTGCGATGGACCGCTCGGCGAGAACTTCGCGAAGAATTAAATGTCCATCGTGATTTATGGGAGGTGGGCTGCTTTCCCGATGGTGTGGCCAAGGCGCGCACACGTTTCACGCCGGTGTTCTTTCGGTGGGAATCTCCCGCGCCACAGTTTGAAACCAGCGATGAAATTTTTCGAGTTTTGATGTTGCCACTGGCCCCGCTCCTGAACGCGCCCTGGACCACCGAAATTCTAGATCGCCAAGGCCTCGCGCTAGAGGTTCCTCGCCTCGATTTACCCATTGCGCCCCTTTGGGGAGCCACGGCATTTGTCGTGAAAACTTGGCTAGACGTCCTGAAATCGGTCTTAGATGGACCCCCATCGCCATGATCAAACGCCTGCTGGAAGACCGCATGATCTACCTCGCCCTGCGGCGGGGTTGGTTGCGGCTTGAGGAATCGGGTGACGCGGATTTGCGATCCCTAATCGAGATTGATCCGGGCGAAGCTCTAACGAGGCTGGTCGGGGATGGAAGGCTAAAGCCTGACCAGATTGAAAAGCTGGAACAGGATGCCCGTTCGGAGATTAAAACTTGGTCGGACATCACCCACGATGAATTGCCAGTGGCGGATTTCATTCCCACCCTTCCGGTTTCTCAGGAGCCCGTACCAGGCACCAGCCAGTCCGGTGAACATCGGCTCTGGGCGCGGCTTGCGGGGATTTCTCAGGGCGAACCTTGGGGGCCGTATCGCCTTCAAGGCCTACTGGGCGAAGGTGGCATGG
>JAYVXV010000293.1:0-3714 GCA_043784905.1 Holophagaceae bacterium
CCGTTCCAGCAAGGGCGTGAGCCGCGCAATGGCCTTTGTGGTGGACTCGCCTAGGTGGACTTTCGGAAGCAGCGCAAGGTGGTCTTCTGCCCGTAGAAATGGATTCAGGGCTTGAAGGGGGTCTTGGGGCACCCAGGCCATGCGGCGACCGCGAACTTGATCTCGGGCCTTGGAAGGCCTGTCCATCTTTGTTCCAAAGGCGGTGATGGAACCATGGACCTGTTGAACGCCTGGCGGTAGAACTCCAAAGAGCGCCTGAACCAAAAGGCTTTTGCCAGAGCCGGATTCCCCCACGACACCCAGTCGGTCACCCGGAGCTAAGGTCAGGCTGAGGGGGGCCAGAAGGCGAACCCCATCAAGACGGTCTAAGCTGAGCCGATCCACCACAAGAGACATGGCACGAGGATGGCGTATGGACAGGCCGTTCGCCCAGAAAAATCGCCGCTTCGCCCCTTTTCCGGAACCCTTGACGGGATTGCCTTTTTTCATCCCTTGACGCATCTGAAATGGAGCGTACCTTCGGGTCATTCAGACACCTTGGATCAGAAAAATCACCCGCCTCGCTGAGGTGGCTTCTGGAGGCTTCTATGGATTTCCTGCGTCCTGATGTCCAAGACCGACTTATGAAAGAGCACTTTGAATTCCGGAAATTGATGGAGGAGCACCGCGCCGCCGATGAACGACTGGGCCGACTCCGCACCAAATCCCGTCTCTCCGCTCAGGAATCCCTTGAGGAAGTGGAGCTGAAAAAAATCAAACTCAGAGCCAAGGAGCGCATCTACCGCATCGTTCAGGAAGTCAGCCGGGATCAATAACGTTCTTGAGTTTCCCGCAAACACCGGCCTTGGGCCGGTGTTTTTGTTCCAGATTTTGCAGTCGTGCTCAGCTCAAAGGGCTTCGGGCGTCAGGCGTCAGGCTTCGTTGTTGGGTTGGGATGGATCATCTCTTTCTGCAAATAGGCGAAGCGACCAACAACAACGAGGTCTGATGCCCGAGGCCTGAAGCGGCCTGGAACAATGGCAACCGCAAAATCCTGGTTTATTTCCGTCCGAATCCGTCAAGGACTCGCTGCATGGCAATGCGCTCAGGCCCCTTGCCTTGGGATTCCACGAGTTTCTGCAAGGCCCAGCGAGCTTCAGGCGAACCGATACCTTGCAAGGCTTTGGCGACCCCCAGGCGAATGTCGAAAGATTCGCTGACGGCGCCAAAGAACCCTTTCCGTTTGATGAGTTCTATCAGCAGGGGAATCGTGGGGGTGGATCCGATCTGTCCAAGGGTTTCCAGAGCCTTGAGCCGCAGTCGTTCCGAGGCGCGGCGATCTTCGGCTAACTCCACGACCACGGGTGCGCTGTTGGTTGCATTGATCTGGCCAAGGGCGAACAAAATTTCAAATTGGGTTTCCGGGTCGGTGTCTTTCAAAATGGCGACGAGATGGGGTTCCGAAGTCGGGCCACCCAGCTTCCAGGCCGCCCGAACCGCCGCCCGACGCACTCGACCATCCCGGTGACGCATCAAGGGGATGACTTCCCCCAGGGAGCCCGCATCCCCAAGGTCGCCCAGTAGATTCAGGGCATTGCGGACCAAGTACCAAGCTGGATCTTGGAGGGAAAGACGAACCACGGGAACCGCAGCGGGGCCAAGGGTGCGGAGGGCTTCGATGATGCGCCCACGGCGGGTTCGATCCGATTCGTTTCCAAGCTTCGCCATCAGCGCGGAGGCGCTCTCAGGCCCCAGCCATTCCAAGTAGGGGATGATTTCTGAGGCGGCCAGCTCCTTATCGGATTCACAAAGGATCTCCATGACTCTGCCCAGCAAGTCCGGCTGACAGAGCCGCGTGTGAAGTTGGTCCAGACCTTCCTGGCGCCAGGGCGGAATCGTATCGAGAATGCCACATAGATCCCGTAATTCGGTGAGGCCCGCTTGGCCATGAGCCAGCTCACCACGCCAAATGATGGCCGCCAATATAGCGCTCAGAGCCTCGGTTGTGTTTCGGTGTACCGATGCTTGGGGCTCAAAGGTGAAATGGGTTTGAAGCTTCTGGAGCAACGTGTCTTCACCATCGCGAGGTAAGCCGGGATGACGCGCCCAATGGGCGATGCCCGCGAGGGTTTGCGCGGCTGCAAGCCTTAAGGAAGCATCTTCCATTTGCAGCGTTTCAAGAATCCGGTCAAGGATCCGCAAAAACGCTGCTGAGCGATCTTCGTCGAGCAGTTCCCGCAGGAAAGCCAAGCGTTGTTCCAGGCTCAGGTCCCAGAGCTGGCCTTCTTCAAGCGCCCGCACGACCTTGGCTTCGAGGCTCAAGGCCTCCCAGTCCATGCGGCGCAACAGAGCTTCTGCCAAATCGCCATCCAGGCCGGCCTCGCGCATTCTGATGGACAGAGCCCGAGCGAGAGATTCCCGGTCTGAAAGCGGGCGCAGAATGTCTTGCAAAATGCCCTGCAAATGACTCCAAGGAATACCCTGCTGAAGCAAGGTGATGACGGCCTGGGAAAGGATTATCGGCGAGAGCTCCCGCACGCCTAAGGCTAGTCCCTCGGGTTTGGCGGGCAGCGTGGCGAGGCCCCCCAGCAAGCTCAACTGGGATTCCGGCGGAAGGCCCTCAATGACCTGCCTTAACACGGCCATTTGGGCCATGCTCGGCATACCTTCGCCCAGCCCCAATTGGTAACCTAGGGGGCCGAGATTACCCAGGAAAGCCGGTTGAATTTTCGATAGGAGTAGACCGCTATCACCGCTCCCAGCCGCAGGAACGCTCATGGTTAGGATGCCCGAAAGGGCCTCTCGAACGATGTTGACCAGATGTTCCGGAGGCCCCGGTGTGGGTAACAGTTCTGGCACCGACGCGGTTGCGTCTTCACCCGCATCGAAACCTGGGCTAGGTATCGGGGCAGGCGCTGCTTCTTCGCCTTCTTGACCGCCATCACCTTCGCCAATTTCCTTATACCGAGTTTGGCTCACGCGGATCCCGGTCACGCCCTTACTTTCGAGAATTTGTGTGGGACCGCCTAACTCCTCGATCTTTGCAGGTTTGAGCGTAAGCAGATCCAACATGGCAATGATGTCCGGTTCCGCCACGTTTTTTTGGATAATGAAGCCCGCGATCATGCGCTCAGCGAAGCGCTTGGACATGGCGGACATATGTGGGCTTTGACCCTCCACTTTGACGCTATCGGCAAAAATCTTGTCCTGGGCTACAGCCAAGTGCAGCGAGGGCTTATCGCCGATCCAAGTTTCAATGTTTTGCCGCACAGATTGGATCGCTGCTTGCGCCCTGGGATGCTGGGCGGTGTACATCTGCATGGACTTGACCGCGAATTCTAGGCTCTGGATGACTTCTAGGATGGTGGCCATGGGGAACCTATTCGACCTAGTTGAAAGAGTGATAAAGAAGACTCACCACAGAGACCCAAAGGGCACAGAGGAAAAGATAAAAACAGGGATCAGGTGTTCGCGTTGATGGAGGGTATCGTCTGCGATTGTGATGAGGAATTGCGAAGTAACCAATCAGGCTTTGCTTTTTTTCTCTGTGTTCTCTGTGTTCTCTGTGCCTCTGTGCCTCTGTGGTGAATATTTTTTAGTTCCCGACAAGGTTCTGTCGGAGGATGGTCTTCACATCATCTTTGGTTTCGGTTTCCATGGCGCGGGCCATGGCCTCGCGAGCTTCGCGGGTGCCGATGGCCGCGAGGGCCCGGGCGGCCGCGATGCGCAAGGGCA
>JAYVXV010000294.1:0-3709 GCA_043784905.1 Holophagaceae bacterium
GAGCGGGTCTCGATGATATCGCGGCCATCCCGGCCCTTCTGGGTAACGATCAGTTCACCGGGGCCGACCATTTGCCGACAGATGCCCACCGCCGCGTCCAGCACGCCTCCGCCATTGTTGCGCAGGTCGAGGATCAGTTGCTTCATGCCCTGCGCCTTCAATTTTCCGACGGCGCGCTCGAATTCTTCAGAGGTCGCTTCGCCGAAATCTTTAATGAGGATGAAACCCGTCGAAGGGTTCAGCATGAAAGCGTAGTAGACGCTGTTCGTCGGAATCTCGCCCCGGGTGATGGAAAAACGGATCAACTCGGGATAGCCCGCCCGCTGCACCGCAACCTCTACGACGGCACCCTTCTCGCCGCGCAGCTTTTGCACCGCCTGATTGTTGGACCACCCTTCGGTGCTCTTCCCGTCAATTTCACGCAAATAGTCGCCCGGCCTGATTCCGGCCTTTTCGCTTGGGCCGCCGCGGACCACGGATACCGCGACAATGCCATCCGCCTGTTGGCTGATGATGGCACCGATGCCGTAGAACGAGGCTCGTTGGTCCTCGCGCATCATTCGGAATTCGCTCTCGTCCATGTAATTCGAATGGGGGTCGAGGGAGTGAAGCATCCCTTGGATGGTGGATTTGGTGAGTTGCTTGGACGTAGGCGGCTCGACGGTCTGTTTTTCCACGAGGCTCATGATCTCAGTCAGGGTATCGAGGCTCCGGGCCTGGGCTCTTTCATCGCCCGTGCGGCCCGCCAGCGGCGCGTACACCACCGTGGTGCCAGCCACCATTACCCACATCCAGTTTTTTGAAACCCAGCGTGCCATTGAGTGTCCTTTTTCCTGTATGACCTTGGGTGCCGCCATGGCCGCCCCCGTTCCCTGTTGTTTAAGGACATCACCCAGTGCACCGGACTTCGTCCGGCATTAGGGGCCGTAGCCAAATAACCAGAACGGCACTGGTAATTTTGTCACGGCCCCTAAAATCCGCTCAATATCTTTTGCGCTTTGATCACCATGCGCTCCCGGCGCATTCGGGTGGCCCACACGATGGATTCTACCTGCCGGTAGGCGACCTCAAGATCCTCGTTAATCACAAGGAAGTCATAGGCATGGTACAGCTCCAACTCGTGGCGGGCATGCTTCATGCGCACCTCCACTTGAGTTTCTGAATCCTTGCCACGGCCCCGCAAACGAGTTTCCAGCTCCTTGGCGGAAGGCGGCAGGATGAAAATCATCACAGCATCAGGAATGGCGCGGCGCAAATTCATCGCCCCCGTGGTCTCGATGTCTAAAAGCACATCCTTGCCGGAATGCAGCACTGAATGGAGCCATTCGCGACCGGTACCGTAGCGGTGTCCGTAGACCTGCACCCATTCGATAAATCCATCCTGGCGTACCATGTCGTCGAAGGTGGCATCGTCCACAAAGAAATAATCTTTCCCCTCAACTTCACCGGGCCGCGGAGCGCGGGTGGTGAACGAGGTGGAAAAAATGAGGGCATCCAGGCTCGCTACCAAGCGATTGGCCAGCGTCGATTTTCCCGTCCCGGAAGGGGCCGAAATCACGAATACATTTCCGGGATGGTGCTGCATGAATTGGCCCAAAAATATAGGGTAGCTGGGATTTGCGGCCAGGTGCGGCGAATGAAAGCGGCCTCCTGGAGGCATAACAAAAGGAGCCACCCGAAGGCGGCTCCTTTTGGTGAGGCGGGGGAAAATTACTTCTTAGGGTCAGGGGCGGCTTCTTCCTTGATGGCCTCGACATTCAAGCTGATTTCCACGTCGTCGCCCAGCACGCCGGGGAAGGTCTTGATGCCGAAATCGTTGCGGTTGATGGTGAGGGTTCCGTCAATGAATCCGGCGTGGGCTTTCTTGTCCATGGGGCTCACCTGGGCGCCGATGTTGGTGATCGGAAAGCTGATGCGTTTGGTGACGCCATGCAAGGTGAAATCGCCCGTAACTAGCAGCTTGCCCTTCGAGACTTCCTTCACGTCCGTGCTCTTGAAAGTGATGGTGGGAAATTTCTCGATGTCGAAGAAATCTGCGCTGCGGAGATGCTTGTCCCGACCCTCGTTGTCCGTGTTGACCGAAGCAGATTCGATATTCACCTGCACCGAGGACTTGGAAATATTTTTCTCATCGAGTTGAACGGAACCGCTGAATTTCGTAAACCGGCCCGAGCTTTTGGCCACCAGGTGACGGATCTTGAAGCTCACTTCGGAGTGGACCGCGTCGATCTTGTACGTGTCGGCGCTAAAAGCGGGGGCTGCCAGAAAAAGGGTGGGCAGCAGGAGTCGGAAGGGTGTGCGCATTTGAATCTCCTGGAGGAGGCCGAGGGGCCTAGGTTCAGTTTAGGTATCAAAATAGATGTTACAACATCTATTTTTGAATCCTAGGCTTCAGATAAGCCGTTGGATCAACATAATCTTGTCATGGTGATGGCGGTCCGGGATTAATGGGGCCTAACAAACTTCCCAGAAAAGCACTGGTTATTTTGAAACGGCTCCTAACATAAAAGGAGTATGCACCTGCGCGAGGAACTCAAAATCAGCAAGCCCATCGAGCCCGGCCACGAGGTGGCCCTGGCTCTGCTTCTGACGCGGGAATACGTGGCGAGGATTCTGGACGAGCAGGTTTTCAAAAAGGTCGAGATCACCGATCAGCAATTCAACGTGCTGCGAATTCTCAAAGGTGGCCCCATTGAGGGTTACCTTATCCGGGAAATCAAGGGGCGCATGATCTACCGAAATGCCGATGTGCCCCGCTTGGTGGACCGGCTCGCCACCCAAGGTCTGGTCAAACGCTGCGAGAATCCCGAGGATCGAAGGGGTAGTCGAATTCGCCTGACTGCCAAGGGAGATGCGCTGCAAGACAGGGTTCGACCGGTACATGGCCGGGTCTGCAAAGAACTTGATGGTTGTCTGAGCGACAAGGAACGTCTGCTGCTGCTGGACATGCTGGAACGTCTACGGGATCACTACCGACTGACGCTGTTGGATGGGATTGAGGATTAATCCGAATCGCGTTCAATAAGATAAAGTTCATCACCAATGACCCTAGAGTCCCAACACAGTCTGAAACAATGGCAAACGCAAAATCCGGGTTAATCCAGCACCGGATCCAGGTGGTAGGGCACCGAGATCACGATGACTTTTTGTTTACTCAGCAGCGCGCCTTTGATTCGCAGCGCAGTCTGGTTGTGGAGCAAGTTCTCCCACCAATTGCGCGTGACATATTCGGGAATGATGACCGTGAGGATGTATTCAGGTTCTGCGCGGCGCATGCGATCAATCTCATCCAGGATGGGCTCCACTACCTTGCGGTAAGGGCTTCGGATGGCTCGCAGCGGTACACCTTCACAATAATTTGGCCAATCTGAACGCAGCTTTTCGAGGGCTTGGCTTTCTCGCCCATTGGCGTCAGGAAAGTCCACAGTAATCGCTTCGATATCGCCATATTCGGCGATGGCGCGGGCATAGGAAAGGGCATGGATAACCCCGTGGTGGATGCCGGAAATCAGCACCAGTACGCGATTCTTATGCGGGTAAACCATATCCGTGCGACTGGCTGCCAACTTACTGCGCACGCGGATGTAGTGGCGGTGGATGTTGAAGAACAGGAACACCAGGGCCGGTACCAAAAGCACGACCACCCAAACACCATGCAAGAATTTGGTGGCGATGATGACGATCATCACCGAGAAAGTCGTGAGGGCGC
>JAYVXV010000295.1:0-3699 GCA_043784905.1 Holophagaceae bacterium
TTGAACTGGTATTGACCGTTGGGCTGGGATTCCTGAAACCCCTGGAGCTGATCATTGACATAGAGTTCCACTTGCCAGCCGGGAGGAAGCAGACCTTCAAAATTCTTGGTGTTTTGCCGGACGCTTCGCCGGGGATCCCAATTGGACACAACTCCGCCCAGGCCAAACAAGCCCCCGGAAACCAGTTCGATTCCGGGCGCGTAGACATCCCCGATGGCGACCTGGTTGGCCCGCAAAGGCCCCAATAGCTGGTTCTCCGGATCCCGGCGCTCAAGCAAACCGTGGATCCGGCCCCATCGGTCCCCGTAATGGTCGCCTCGGAGGTACCCGTTCATCCACAACATGTCTCCAGCCAGCGCCACGGATCCCCTGGAACTGCCGAACCGGTCATGCTGCGTCCAGCCCTGGTCCAGGCTGAAATCGGCCGCACCGATGTCCAGGGCCGAATAGGGGGGCGTTTCGAGGGGATAGGTGGGTCCTCCAACCAGGCGCTGTTTCTGGTCCCCGGCCCGCTCGGCCCTGAATTTGGCCGCCTCCATGGGAAGCAATTCCGTCGGGACGATGAACATGGATGCGGATTTCCCGTCCAGGGTCAGCTTAAGGGGCCACCAGGCGGCGATCAGGTCGGACGTCACGTAGACATCGTCATCGTGGAGCTCCGCTTCATCCGATCTGAGAGGCAAGGGCTTGCCTTGGCGCAAGACGATGCCGGTTCGCAGATCCCAAGAAAACGAGTCTTGGGGGAATAGCAGGCTGCCTGTCACCCTTCGCCCTGCCACATTCACATCAATGGGAAGGTCGAGAAGGCGTGCGAGCTGCCCGAGGGGCACCAGAAACCCCTTGGGGTGCCGGTAGACCGGGAGCGGCTCGCCCAGTGGCTTTCCCCGCAAGTAAACCTGGATGAGTAGAAGCTCCATCTCGGAACGTTCAGTGATCGCCAATCCGGCAGGCTCCAACCGGGTTTTAGGTCCGGCGGCGGAAGACGGGGAGATCTTTGAAGAAGCCCCGGCCAACCCCGATGGCTCTGATCGAGGGGTGGTCGGCTCTGCCCCGCGGCCACTAATTGATCCAGGAGCCCCGACAGCTCCGGAGTCACCCGACGTATGCCCGGTACCCGTGGCCCCGGTTGCACCCCTGGCCCAACACGGTCCGACACTGAGACCAAGTGCACAGATCCAGAGTCCCACTCGTCCCAGGGAGGAACCCTTCAGATTCACTTGGTCCCATCACCTGAAAACGGAATGACCACCTCGACCGCATAGCGTTCGGCACCGGGCAACTTGAATTGAATCTTGAGCTGTTTACCCTCTAGCGATTTGGCGGGCACGTCCAGTTTTATGGTTTCAGGCCTCTTTGCCAGGGGGGGATAGACGCCCACGCCACGGGCCTCGCCGACCAGCGTGTTTTTGCGCTCCAGGTCCGCGAAGACCTCGATATCTCCATAGATGGAAGCGAGACCTTCACGAGTGAGGAACCCTGAAATCTGAGCCGTTTCGCCAACGCGTTCGGCCTTCCAATCCGCCAATCCAGAGGTTCCCACGATCTTCCCCTGCCGGATGATGATGGGGATCGCAAAGCTGAAATCCGGCCGGATGCGGATCGAGAGTTGTCCTTTGTCAGAGCGACCGACGACCGAAGCCGCAGCGCTTCCAGAGGCCTCTTTGATCAGCAGGTGGGCCCGGTACTCTCCATCCTTCAAATCTGCGGGTTTGCGCAGGCGGAATCGAATGGACTGGGTCTCCCCGGGCTTGAGCGTCACTTCGCGTGGCGAAAAACGCACCAGGTCGTCGGCGAATGTCTCGCCCTGCGCACGCTGATCGTCCCCACGCCGCTGTAATACGCCCTTTTCATCCATGTCCATATGGATGAAAGAAATCTGATAGTGGCCCGTGTTTTTGCCAGTGTTCAACAGCAGAATTTCCCCAGACCGATGGCCGCCTTCCAGGACCAGGCGCGGAGGCATGATCGCGATATTTCCGGCTCCGGCCGCGTCATCAGTGACTTGGACGGGAGCTGGCGCCTGGGCGGAAAGACAAACCCCCAACAACAGGGCGGCGAGCCCTCGCATCCGTGATCCCACGTTTCCCTCCTGATATGAAACTGGCTCAGGGAGTCACCCCCCTGAGCCACGGCTTCTTCATCCAGTCAGTGGATCAATTGTAAGCGATGGTCACAGAGAGAGACGTGCCATTGGCGGCAGCGGTGTAATCGCCGTCATCCACGGGGGTCGGGACAGTACCGGCCGGAATGACCAGATCGCCACCGATGAAAAAGGTGCTGGTGCCGGTGCCGTTGTTGATGAATTGGTTAGTGGCCACCGTGGTGAGGGCGAAGGCCGGAGCGCCATCCCAAGAACCCTTGAAATTGTTCACCGTCAGCACAAAAAGGGTGGCCGTGTTTTTGATCACCACGGCGTTCGAGGCCAGCGAGATGCCCACGCGACGGTTCTTAGAGCCAGAAACCGTGAAGGCAGGGGCCTGTGGGCCAGCCGCGACCACCGGACCGCCCGCAGCGATTAGGAAGGCGGTGCCCACAGAGACCGTACGCACCGTCGCCGCAGCGGGCGTGAGCGTGATCGTGGCGGCGGAGGTCAGGCCGGGGCCGGAGGTGTTCAGCGCGATGGTGGCAAATTCCATGTCCTGGGGGTTGACGGCATTGCCGTTGCCACCGGGGGTGATCACCAGCGGCTTGTAAATGCGGGCGCCAATGTTGGCAGCCTGGGTCACGCTGGCTTGTCCGAAGGCCGGAAGTGCAAGGGCGGTGAGTCCCAAAACGGAGAGGGTGGACCGAAGCTTCATGGGGGGCCTCCTGGAGAAAGTAGCCAGATCAAGAATAGATCGAATAGATACAAGGCGCCAGAGCAAAATTGAAATATCAAACAATTTATTTAAACTAAAGTTTTATATATGGGGTATGAATTCAATTGGTAAAAAACATAGAACATGGTTGTTAAAGTTTAGGTACTTTGTTCCTTGTTAGCGTTGAAATAAGCCAGATTCTGACGATTCACGGGACCGGGCGTCGGCCAAGGATCAGTTGTAAGCGACGATGACGTTAAAGGTCCCGGTGTACGTCCCTTCGGCCTGGGCCACCCCCACCACCAACCGGGCGCCAACATTCAAGGTGCCTACTCCAGCCGCCGTCAGCGCGCCGCTCCCGCTGGGTGTGCTCGTGAACGTATCCACGGTCATGGTCTGCACCCCGTTCGTGATGATGACTGAGACCGGAAGGGATACGGTGTAGGTGGCACTATTGAACCCCCCCAACGTGAATTGGGCAGCCTGGGGAACCGGGTTGGGCAAAGCCGTCAGGGCCCCCGTCAAGCTCCGCACACCAGCCGGGGTCACCACGACCGTTCCAGCGCCCGTCGTGACCACCGATCCGAAATCCAGATCTTGCACCTTGGTCACTGAAAGCGGAGCCAGAACGGTCGCCGTGACGGTGATGGTGCTGCTGATATTGGCTCCTATGTCATCGTTGTACGGCAATGTGAAAGTACCGGTGTAATCCCCTGCCAATTGGTTCACGCCGACATTCAAGGTGCCAATCAAATAGAACGGTGGCGTCATATTCGGGTTCGCGTTTGAGGGAGTGGGTCCATCGAACGACCAGGCGGCGAAATAGGGCAAGATCGGCCCCAAGCTGTAGACCATGGATGCCCCGCCACCCACTCGATTCAACGTGATGTTCGCGGTGTAA
>JAYVXV010000296.1:0-3689 GCA_043784905.1 Holophagaceae bacterium
AAAAGAATTTCAGCCGCAGAACACCCCAGCATCGTGGCCACCTGATCGCGCGCCTGGACCACCGCGCCTTCGCTCAGGTGCCCCAGCACATGGGCTGAGCCCGCGTTTCCATAGGAATCCCGCAGAAAGGGCAGCATGGCATCCAGCACTTCGGGAGCAAGGCGAGTGGTTGCGTTGTTATCGAGATAAATCGTTTCCATGCCTTCAGTGTAGGCTCGGGTGCGGTGATACCTGTGATAGCTATGATACCTAGGGCACAACACACAAGCTGGCGATGGATCGGCGGCGCAATCTTGCTGGTGTTCGCCTGGATCGTCTGGCAGGCGCGCATTGAGGCTTCAAGCCCCGTGCGGTGGGCTGATGCCCTGCCGCCCATTAGCAGGACCGGTGACACATTCACGGTGAAGGTCATCGAACTGGATCCCGAAGGTCGGCCCAAGGCCCCACAGCAATTGACGCAACTGATGGAGGCGGCGAAGCGGGCGGACGATATCTTCGTCTTTATCCACGGATGGCGCCGTGACGCTGAAGATCTATCGGCGATGGAGGCCTTTCTTTCCATCTATCGCCAAGCCTTCGATTGCCTGGCCACGAGGGATATCGAGGGCACCGCCGCCTGCGCCGCCACCCACGATTACTGCCATGCGAAAGGCCCCGAAACCAAATTGGTGGTACTTGTGCTTTGGGATGCGAAGACCGGCCTGCTTGGCTTCAGGCGCGGGCAACGCAGGGCCGTGGCCATTGGCGAGCAAGGCCTGCTGCCTTTGCTGCGTAACCTCCACAAGGCCGTGCAGGGCCGGGGCACGCTGCTGGCGTTCGCCCATAGCCTGGGCGCCTCCGCGCTGGCCGCTTCGCTGCGAAAAGCCTCGGACGAAGGGCCGCTGCCCCTTGATGGCGCGCTGCTGGTGATGGGCGCTTTCCCATCAACCTTGCTGGAGCCCGTCACGCAACTGTCTGAGATGAAGGCTCAAGACGTGGTGTTACTGAATCTCTACAATCCGAAAGACGGGTATTTGTGGCTCTATGAGCGGGTCTATGGAGATCGGCCCGCTGGGGAATGGGGGCTCCACGCGGTGCCTTCCAGCGATGGCATGACCTGGGAAAAGGAAGGCTCGGACTGCGGTGGCCGGGGCACCTTCGTGAGAGCTTCGCTGCTGGATCAGTCCCAGACACTTCGGCTTGCCAAAGGCGCCACCGTGGAAGCCCTGAATCTGGATATCTCTACACTCGTGAAAGGTCACCAGGACACCGAAGCCCTGGCCGCCATCCGTCTCTACAACCGCGCCGTGGCCGAAACCCTGTTCCGTATCCTCTGGAACCGCGCTTTCCCCGGCACCCCTGATACGGCGTTGCATCCAAAGATTAAAGACGGCACCCCACCGAGTCATACAGAACACTAAGGCGTGAGGTCGTCGCCGGCCCGCCTGAATTTCATTCGCGAAGCTGGCACATGACGGATGTTTTCGCGTCCCCAATTCGCGCCATTCGCAGTTTCTATTCCTTTAAACCCGGATTTTGCAGTTGTCATTGTTCCAGGCCGCTTCAGGCCTCGGACATCAGGCCTCGTTGTCGTGGGTCGCTATCGCATGCATGTGCGCAAGATGGCCCATCCAAAATCAACAACGAAGCCTGATGTCCGAGGCCTGAAGCCTTCTAACCATGAGCACAAACAGCAAAATCCGGGTTAAACGCAACTCAGTATCAGGCCTCCGCATCGAAAGACAGCAACGTCGGATTCCGCCCTTGCAGGATGTCCTCCATTCGCACCTTCACGGCAGCCTTGGTGCCGGGGTGGGTGAGGATGTAAAAACGCCCGGTGGCGATGGCTTCAAACACCGCGTCGGCCACTTTCGACGGCTCGATGCCGTGGGCTACCGCCGACAATACCGTGCCCACCATCTGCTTGGTCACGGGGTCCATGGCCGCAGGATCGCTGCGATCTCCCACGTCGCGGTTGCGCTCGGATTCGGCGATGCGGGTTTTCACCCAAGCGGGACAAAGTACGGAAATTTTTAAGCTGGAGTGGCGTAAAACTAAGTCGTGGTGCATGCCCTCGGAAAGCGTCACCACCGCGTGTTTGCTCGCGTTGTAGGTAGCAAAAGCCGGTGCGGACATGAGGCCCGCCACCGAAGCCACGTTGATGATGTGGCCCACTTCCCCTTTCGCAAGCATCGTGGGCACGAAGGCTCTAACACCGTGGATGACGCCGTAGAGGTTCACGCCTAGCACCCAGTCCCAATCGGCAACGGTCGCGTCCCATGCACTTTTCGCCAGGGCCACCCCGGCGTTATTCACCAGCAGATGGACGTTGCCAAAACGCGCGAAAGTTGCCGCCGCCAGAGTGTCCATTTCGGCGGCCTTGGACACATCCGTGCGCACACCCAACACCTCTGCACCGTCGGCCGCCAATCCCGCCACGGTCGCATCCAACTTGGGTCCGTCAATATCCGCCAGCACGAGCTTCATGCCTTCCCGCGCGGCCCGTTGCGCGATGGCTTTGCCGATGCCATCCGCTCCGCCGGTGATGACCGCCACTTTGTCGTGAAGATCTTGCATGGTTGCTCCTCAAAGATCAGACCTCAAAGCATCTTCAGGGGATCTCCTGAATGGGATCCCAATCGAGTTTCAGTGCATTCTCAACATTTTCTGGCGCTGGATCTTCGCTATCCCACTCTTCGCGCAAAAAAGAAAGTGCTCCCGTCAACCTTGAGTTGCCTGCAGCTTCTTCGAGCCAGCTCCAGTCCCATCCGCGCTGATCCCCCTGGACCACCAACAGCGCCAGGGCTTGTACATAGGCGTCTGCATGTTTCCACCCAACTACCTGGGCTAAGCGATCAAGCAATAAGGCTTCGGGTCGAATACATCGAATCATTTCGCCCGTGGTTGTCGTCACATTTACCGTGTCCCCCTGGGGGTCAAGATAGACGCCCGCCACACCCAAGGGGCCTGAGGGAAACTCCACAGCAATACCACTCACAATCAGGTATCGGCCTTGTCGTTCAAACCCATTGAGCTTTTCGAAGTCACCTACGTTCAAGTGCGTAATGAAGTCCATATCCCCAGTTTGAAACAACCCATCCGACTGCCCGGTCCAGACCTGCACCGCAGCCCCGCCCACTAAGGTTGGTTTGGCATTCAGTTTTCGGAAAGCCTCCATGAGTTGAGAAGGAATGGCGATCGGACTAGGTTTGAGTTGGTGGCCAATGCCTTCTCCCCGATAGGACTCATATTCGCTCATCCTTTTTTCACTGAATTTGATGGCATGGCTCGCTCCCCAGGAAGCCGTGATCCGATAAGGCTTTCCCTCTCGATGATCGGATCTCCCAAGCAAAGTAATAGTGCTCGCTTTTCTGGATCTCTCGGCTTGCTTGACGGCCTAGCGCGCAGAACGGGCCCGTAAGCGGCGATCACGTCATCAAGGGTCATCCTAGCCACGGTGTTTCTCCTTCCCACCCTATTGTTGGTCTCCAGTGCTTGGTTCGCCAGTCCTGAGTCACCAAAAGCTCAAACCGTCAGATACCCGCCATCCACATTCAAACAAGCTCCAGTGGTGTAGCTCGCTGCATCGGAGACCAGGTACAACACCGCTCCAGCCATCTCATCGGGATGGGCGATGCGATGTTGGGGAATGTGCTCAAGCGCCTGATCCAGGATCGCGGGATTGGTCACCAAAGCCGACGCAAACTTGG
>JAYVXV010000297.1:0-3664 GCA_043784905.1 Holophagaceae bacterium
CTGCAATCGCTCAGTCTCGCTGCCTGAAATCATCAAAAAGAAACTGCGATGGGCGCCTCGGCCTACGCGGCCCCGGAGCTGGTGCAATTGCGAAAGCCCAAAGCGCTCCGCGTGATCCACCACCATGACCGTGGCGTTGGGCACGTCCACGCCGACCTCGATCACCGTCGTGGCCAATAACAGTTTTGCTTCACCTGTAACGAAACGGTTCATGCGCACGGCCATGTCATCGGGCTTCAGGCGTCCGTGGACCACTTCCAGATCAAGGCCCGGAAAACGAGCACGGATGAGGCTTTCCATGGCCTGGATATCCCTTAATTTGATTTGCGTATCGTCGCTGGGATCAATGGAAGGACTCACCACAAAAGCCTGGCGCCCCGCCGCCAATTCTTTTTCCACCAGGTCCCAGGCTCGCTCAGGCCCATGCCCTCCCGAATCCAACAGCCTCGTCGTAATGGGCTGGCGGCCCGGCGGCAGTTCATCCAGCACCGACTGATCGAGATCGCCGAACAGCGCCAGCGCCAATGAACGCGGGATGGGCGTGGCGCTCATCACCAGCCAGTGGGGATCGCCGCCTTTCTGCTTGATGGCCTCCCGTTGCTTCACGCCAAACCGATGTTGTTCATCTACCACCACCAGGCGAAGATCGCTGAACTTCACGGCTTCTTGAAAAAGCGCGTGGGTGCCCACGATGTAGCGCGCCTCACCACTGGAGATACGGGCGATGGCGTCGCGTTTCGCCGCGGCTTTCATGGGGCCCAGCAACATTTGCATACGGTGGGCTTCGTCGCCCAAAAGCCGCTCAAAAGTGGCAGCGTGTTGTCGCGCCAACACCTCAGTGGGAGCCAGCAGCGCGCCCTGTCCACCGGTTTCAGCGACCATCGCTAGCGCTAAAAAAGCCACTAAAGTCTTGCCGCTGCCGACATCCCCTTGCAGCAAGCGATGCATGACGCGGCCACTGGTCAAATCATCCACAATTTCTTTAAACACCTTTCGCTGAGCGGCCGTGAGATGAAAGGGCAAGAAGGATTTCAGTCGCGTACGCAGCGCCGTTGAGGTCGGAACCTGAACGCCACGGCGCTTCAATCGGCCAGCCCGGCGTAGTTCTACCCCTAAAGAAAACGCGAAGAGTTCTTCGGTCGCTAATCGCTGATGGGCGGGAGTTAGACGCTGATCCAACAAGCGCGAATCACTTTCATCCGGTGGCTGGTGCAGCAATTTCAAAGCGGCAAGCGTATCCGGCAATTGTTTCGTCAATTCCGCCGGAAGCCATTCCTCCGGCGGATGAGCACGCAGCAGGGCATCTTCCACGAGCTTTTGTCGCACCCGTCCCGTGATCATTCCCTGCTTGCGGTAGAGCGGAAGAAAGCGCCTCACCCATGGCGTTTCGTCGCCGCTGCGGTCCATCATTTCAAGCTGCGGGCCGCGCATTTCAAGCCCGCCCCGCCCCATCAACAACGGCCCGAAGGCCAGCAGCCGGTCGCCAACTTTCAAGCTGCGGCCCAAATAAGGCTGGTTGAAAAAGACCAGTTTCAGAGTGCCGGTGCCATCGGTCAGTAAAATTTCGGTCAGGGCCATCCGCTGAATGCGCGTGGTGCTTTGGCGCAACTCGTGAACGGATCCCAACACCGTGACCAGATCCCGATCCTCCAAACCAGGTTCAAAACCGCGCATTTCCAATTGGCCCAAGGGCACCACGGAACCGCGATCCACGTAGCGATACGGCAATTGCATCAGAAGGTCGTGGACCGTCTCTATGCCCATGTCTTGCAGCGCCACCGCACGCGCGGGGCCCAACCCTCGAAGGACGGTGATTTTCGATGAGAGGGGCAAAATTGGAAAGGACACGATTCCCGATGCTGATGGATGAGCATGGTGGAGGGCAAGCCTCATCCCAAATTTTGTGTTTGTGCTCAAGGTCAAAAGGCTTCAGGCCTCTGGCTTCAGGCTTCGTTGTTGATTTTGGATTTGTCATCTCAAACACAAACAATTTGAAGCGACCCACAACAACGAGGTCTGATGCCCGAGGCCTGAGGCGGCCTGAAACAATGACAACCGAAAAGACTGCGTTCTTCCGATCTCGTCCGAAATTCTCGGCGCCGCCCCTGGCTGGCGACTATGATGGATTTCACTTCTTCCTTCTTCAATTCCCGAGGGTTCCATGGCCAAGCTCGATAAGTTCCTGGCTCAAATGGTGGCCAAGGGCGCAGCGACCCTTCACTTGGACCCGGGCCAGTATCCGGTGATGGAGCTGCCCGGCGGTCACCGCACCACGCTGAGTGCCCAGGAGCTGCTCGGCTCGGTGCTGGATGGCCTGGCCAAGGAAATCCTGCCCGATGAGATAGAGACCAGTTACCTTCGCGGTGAACAGGTTCGCTTCGCTTACACCTTTGAAGAAGAACGGTTCCAATTCCTGCTCCAGCGCAGCACCATCGGCACCCGTATCATCGTGGGCCGAGTGCGAGCTTTCACCAAGGAACCCACCACGACCGCCACGCCTGAAGGCGGGCGATTCCAAGAAACAGCGCCCTCGAAGGTCGAGAAAATTGACACGCTCATTGACTGGATGTTGGATCTTGGCGGTTCCGATCTCTACCTCAACGCCAACGAAACCCCTATGTTGCGCAGCCACGGACATCTCACGACCGTCGAAGGCTTCGCGCCCCTGCTTCCGAATGACATGACGGATCTGCTGAAATCCATCACGCCGAAAACAAATTGGGAAGCTTTTGAACGGGGCCAGGACACCGAATTCGCCTACACAGAAGTTGCCAAACAATGCCGACTCAGGCTTTCTCTTTTTCACGATGCTTTGGGTCCCGCTCTGGCCATGCGCATCATGCCCAAGGAAGTCCCGGACGCGGACACCTTGGGCCTGAGTGATCCCATTCGCAGGCTCATCGGGCTTAACCACGGGCTGGTGCTGGTGGCTGGCCCCGGCGGCAGTGGGCGCACGACGACCATTTCATCACTCATGGTCATGGCCAGTGAAAGTCGAAAGGACTACATCGTCACCATCGAGGACGCCATCGAATTTCAATTGGGCCAAGGCACGAGCCTTATCCGGCAGCGGGAAGTAGGACGCGATTCATCTCGCCAGAAGCAGGCCGTGCGCTCGGCGCTGCGCCAGGCGCCAGATATTTTGGTCGTGGGCGAGCTGCGGGATCCCGAGCTCATCGAGTTAGCGGTGGAAGCCGCGAATTCCGGGCGCCTGGTCTTTGCGACCCTGCCCACCACGTCGGCGCTGGACACCATCGGCCACATCATCGAAGTTTTCCCCACGGACCATCAGTCATGGATCCGCACGCGGCTGGCGGGATGCCTTCGCGCCGTGCTTTGTCAAACCTTGATGAAAAAAATTGGTGGCGGGCGCGTGGCGGTCATCGAGACCATTTTCAACAATCCACGCATCGGCGATCTCATCCGCAAAGGCGACATCCACGACATCCCCGCCACCATGAAGACCGGTCGCCAGTACGGTCAGATGCTTCAGAACGACGTGCTGGTGCAGCTCATCAAAGAGAAGGCCCTCGACCCCATGGAGGCCTACCTGAAATGCCACGACCGCGAGACCTTCATCCAAGCCTGCAAGAAAGCGGGAATTCCGTTTGATCCGCGCAAGGAGCGGGAGGGGTGAGGTGGTGAGGTACGAGGGGTGAGGTTC
>JAYVXV010000298.1:0-11575 GCA_043784905.1 Holophagaceae bacterium
TGCCCTTGCGGTACACAACGGAGAGCGGAACTTTTACACCATCGCGGGCTACGGCCCAGAGTCGCTTGCATTCGTACTTCGATGCATCAAAACCGCCAAGCACTTCGGTTTGTTTGAGCAGGGTCTTTTTGCGCGTGGCCATGTCGTAGTCGTAGACGCTATTGGGCGTCACCGGAGACTGGTAGCTGTAGCGCAATAGTTGGGTCTCATATTCAGGATTTCCGCCGGTGAAAGCCGAGTAGACAGGCTCGGGGAATGCGAAATTGTGCCATTGGCCCTTGGCGAAATTCAGTACGCGAAAACGGTTCAACCCTTCGGATTTTGTAGTGGCGACGATGTAATGCTTGAAGAGCCGCACGCCTTCAAGCAGCGCATTGGGATCATGAGCGATGAATTCCTTCCAGGATTTGAGACTGATATCCGAGTCAGGGGCGGTGGCCATGTGATAGTTTTTGGCCTCCTTATTGGTGCGTATATAGAAGAGCCCTTCACGATGATCAATGCTGTATTTGTGGTCTTTTTCGCGGGCTAAAAACAACTTAAATTCACCGGTGGGTTTAGCCGCATCCAAGTAGCGCATTTCTGTGGAATCGGTGGCACCGATGTGGAGCACGAGATACTTTTTGTCAGAAGTTTGCCCTACGCCAAGGTTGAAGGATTCATCTTTTTCTTCGTAGACCTTTTCCGGAGTACCGCCTGAAACTAAACGCCAAAGCGTGTCCGAGCGTTTCGTGATGACATCTTCCGTGGCATAAAAAATCGTGGCGTTATCTGCGGCCCAATCGGTGGAAGTCACCCGCTCCGCGAGCGGCCCGGCGATGGCACCGGTATCAAGATCTTTGATGAATAGCTTGTACTGGCGGAAGCCCGTTTCGTCGGTGCTGAAGATGAGTTTCTTGCCGTCATTACTGACGTTAAATGCCCCCAGGCCCAGGTACTTCTTCCCCTTCGCCAATTCGTTTTGATCCAGCAGGATTTCTTCGACAGCGCCCTTATCAATGCCCGATGGCGTTCCATGTTTGCGGCACTGGATGGGGTACTGCTGGCCTTCCACCGTGCGGGAATAGTAAAACCACGTCCCTTGGCGGGTAGGCACACTCAGGTCCGTCTGTTTGATGCGGCCCAGCATCTCCTTGTAGAGCGCGTCCACGAAAGGTTTCAGGTCCCTGGTTTGAGATTCCATGTAGGCATTCTCAGATTCCAGATAATTCACGACCGCCGGATTCGTCTTTTCTCGAAGCCAGAAATAGTCGTCGCTAACGGTCTCCCCATGGCGGATTTCAGAATAGGGTTTCCGATTTGCGACGGGGGGTTTCTGCTCATCGGCCATAGCAGTCACCGTCACTATGACCAAAAGGGCTGAAGTCCGCAGGGCGGAATAGCGTTTCACGTGAGGCTCCTGAGCGAAGGTATTGCATTTCCTATGATACGAAAAAGGAGCGCCCTAAGGCGCCCCTTTACCTATCCGAATAAGGGTTCCTGAAATGGCTCCCCCTTTTCGGCGAAGCCAGCTATTTGGCTTCTACGGTAGGGATCCGCATGCCGTAGAAGGAGCGCCATACGAAGACCGTGGAGATCAGGAAGAAAACGAGGGCCGCGATGTGGGCCGTGTTCGGGTTGAGTTCGATGGCCATTTCGACGGCCAGGAGGCCGAAGAGGGTCGTGAACTTGATGACCGGATTCATCGCCACCGAAGAGGTGTCCTTGAAAGGATCGCCCACGGTGTCACCCACGATGCAGGCATCGTGGAGCGGCGTGCCCTTGGCCTTCAGCTCGGTTTCCACGAGCTTCTTTGCATTGTCCCAGGCGCCGCCGGCGTTGGCCATGAAGATGGCCTGATAGAGCCCGAAGACGGCGATGGAGATGAGGTAGCCGATGAAGAAGAAGTGGTCCGCACAGGCGAAGGCCAGGGTCGAGAAGAACACCGCCAGGAAGATGTTGAACATACCTTTCTGGGCGTACTGAGTGCAGATCTCGACGACCTTCTTGGAGTCCTCGACCGAGGCCCGCTCCGCGCCCGAATCAAGGTTGATGTTCTCCTTGATGAATTCCACCGCCCGGTAAGCGCCCGTGGCGACGGCTTGGCAGGCCGCGCCGGAGAACCAGAAGATGATGGCGCCGCCGGTGATGAGACCGAGCAGAAACAAGGGATTGATGATGGAAAGGCCCTTGAAGACATTCTCAACACCGAACTTGCCGTTGAGCACCTGGATGATGGAGAAGATCAGGGTCGTGGCGCCCACGACTGCGGTGCCGATGAGCACGGGCTTGGCGGTGGCTTTGAAGGTATTACCGGCGCCGTCATTCTCTTCCAGGTACATCTTCGCGTTTTCAAAATCAGGCTTGAAGCCAAAGTCTTTCTGGATCTCCTGCTCGATACCTGGAATCTCCTCGATGGTGGAGAGTTCGTAGACCGACTGGGCGTTGTCGGTCACCGGGCCGTAGGAATCCACGGCAATGGTGACGGGGCCCATGCCCAGGAAGCCGAAGGCCACCAAGCCGAAGGAGAAAATTGCCGGAGCCGCCATGTGGGCGTCGAGCCCAAAGGTGGACACGAAGTACGCGGCGCCCATGAGCGCGACGATGCAGAGGCCCGTCCAGTAAGCGGAGAAATAGCCCGCCACCAATCCAGAAATGATATTCAAGGAAGCACCGCCCTCCTTGGAAGCCGTGACGACTTCTTTGACATGGCCCGAATTGGTGGAGGTGAAGACCTTCACAAGCTCGGGGATCAGCGCGCCAGCAGCCGTTCCGCAGGTGATGATGGTCGAAAGTTTCCACCACATACCGTTGGGAATATCACCGATGAGCACCTTCGAAAGGATATAGGTCATCAGGATAGAAAGGATGGATGTCAACCACACGAGGGTGGTCAACGGTGTTTCAAAATCGAATTTCGGGGAGTCCTTGAACTTAGCTTTGGCCCAGGCAGCGTTGAGCCAGTAGGACAGCGCAGAGGTCACAATCATGCCCACGCGCATGACGAAAATCCAGACCAACAGGGAGACCTGCATGGCCTCGTTTGGCACAGCCAATAGGATGAACGTGATGAGGGCGACACCCGTGACGCCATAGGTCTCGAAGCCATCGGCGGTGGGGCCCACCGAATCACCCGCGTTGTCGCCGGCGCAGTCGGCGATGACGCCGGGGTTGCGGGCGTCATCTTCCTTAATCTTGAAGACGATCTTCATCAGGTCGGAGCCAATATCGGCGATCTTAGTGAAAATGCCGCCAGCGATGCGCAGCGCCGCAGCGCCGAGGGACTCGCCGATGGCGAAGCCGATGAAGCAGGGTCCCGCAGCATTCCCTGGAATGAAGAGCAGGATCGCCAGCATGAGGAACAGTTCCACGGAGATGAGCAACATGCCGATGGACATGCCGGACTTCATGGGGATTGCCATGGTCGGGTAGGGCTTCCCGCCCAAGCTGGCAAAGGCGGTGCGCGAATTGGCGAAGGTGTTGATGCGGATGCCGAACCACGCCACGGACACCGAGCCGAGGATGCCGATAATCGAAAAGAGCAAGACCACGATCACCTGGGCCCAGCTCATGGGGGTGTGGGCCAGGTATTTGAAGTAGGCCACCATGATCACTGCGATGAAGGCCCATAGGACGGCGATGAACTTGATCTGGGTAAGCAGGTAGGTTTTGCAGGTCTCATAAATCAGTTCGGAAATTTCGAGCATGGATTTATGAACCGGGAGATCCCGAATCTGGCCGTATTGCACCAGGCCAAAACCAATGCCGAGCAGACAGATGAAAAGCCCGATCAGCAGCAGGTGGTGGCCCGTCATGCCCATGAAACTCCCCTGTAAAGCAGGGATCTTTAGGTCAGCCTCGCCACCCGCAAAGGCCGGGGGGGCGATCAGAAATACGAGGGCCATTACGGTGGCTCCCTTGACCATTCTGGAAGAAGCCAGAAGGTCCAAGAGACGCTTCATCGCGGCCATGGGTTTCCCCAATGTGGCTGCTGGAAAATTGATGGTGCTCATTCATCCTCCATTAATTGGTTTTGGAAAAATAACTGGTTTTTGAAAAATTGCTGGGTGGTTTTGCGCGATGGCCGAATGGCCCTGTGAACTCCGATAAAAACGGAGCCGCGTCATTGCAGGCTTTCGATGATCAAAGGCGAACATTCACTTTACCCTAGCTCATGGAAAGCGAACAGGCCCAGTTCTGATGGGGTCGCAACAGGGCAGCCATCAGGCTTTCACCTTGGTCTAACCTCCCTCCCGTGGTACTTGTAGATCGTTTGGGATGGCTGAGGCCTTCACGTTTTTCAGGAGACGCTATGAATCGCAGCGGACGGCGTAAGGTGACGGTGGTGGGTGCAGGTTTCGTGGGTTCCACGGCGGCCCAGCGCATCATCGAAAAGGGTTTGGCAGATGTGGTGATGGTGGATATCGCCGAAGGTATTCCCCAAGGCAAGGCCCTGGACATGATGGAATCCGCGCCCGTAGAAGGTTTCGACATGGTCATTGTCGGATCCAATGGCTATGAAGCCACGGCCGATTCCGACGTGGTGGTGATCACCGCCGGCCTTCCTCGCAAGCCCGGCATGAGCCGCGACGATCTCTTGAAAACCAATGCGGGCATCGTAGGCGGTGTCTGTGAACAGATCGCCAAATACAGCCCTAACGCCATCCTTATCATCGTGTCCAATCCTCTGGACGCCATGTGCCATGTGGCCCTGAAGGCGACGGGTTTCCCCTCCAACCGAGTGATCGGCATGGCCGGTGTGCTAGACAGTGCGCGCATGCGGCACTTCATCGCTGACGCCGCTAAAGTATCGGTGAAAAATGTCCACGCCTTCGTGCTGGGCGGGCATGGCGACACGATGGTGCCCCTCATGCGCTACGCCACCATCAGCGGCATCCCGGTGGATCGGTTTCTGGACAAAGCAACCATTGACGCCATCGCGGACCGCACGCGCAATGGCGGCATCGAGATCGTAAACTACCTGAAGACCGGCAGCGCCTACTACGCGCCTTCAAGCAGTGCCGTGGAAATGGTGGACGCCATCCTCAACGACCGCAAAGAACTGCTGCCCTGCGCCGTGCTGCTGAATGGAGAATTCGGCGTGAAGGACCTCTACATAGGCGTTTTAGCCAAGCTGGGCAAAGATGGCGTGGAGAAGGTCATCGAGCTGGAGTTACTCCCCGAAGAGCAGGCCAATTTGGATGTGAGCATCGCGGCGGTCAAAGAGCTGGTAACGAAGCTTTAGGGGCCGTTGCGAATTTAACCAGCGCTTTTCTGGTTAAATTCGTTACGACCCCTTATGCCGGACAAAGGACGGCCTGATCTCATCAAGGACCGCGTAGGCACAGAGAATTTAGGGGAGGCTAGATGCAAACAGGAGCCGGGTTTTTCGGGTCCTCCATCGGGAAGAAGATCGTGATGGCCGTGACGGGCATCATGCTCGTAGGCTTCGTGGTGGCCCACATGGTCGGCAATCTCCAGCTCTATCTCCCCTTTCACGGGGGTGAGCGCGCTCTGGATGAATACGGACGATTTTTGCGCACAATTCTACATGGCAGCGGCATCTGGATTGCTCGTGGAGGCTTGGTGGTAGCGGTTCTACTGCACATCTGGGCCGCCATTGGACTCACCCGCATGAACAACGCCGCCCGGCCCGTTGGCTACCGACAACAGCAACATAAGTCCTCCACTTTTTCTTCGCGCTGGATGCGTTTCAGCGGCATCGTTATCGCTGCCTTTGTCATCGTCCACTTGCTGAACCTCACCACAGGTCAATGGCATCCCGGAGGAGCATTCGAGCACGGCATGGTTTTTCATAACGTGGTGAGCCTCTTCCAGGTGCCTTGGGTTTCAGGTTTCTACATCTTGGCGATGCTCTGCCTCGCCTCGCATTTGAGCCACGGTATTTGGTCCATGCTCCAGACGCTAGGGCTCTCCCACCCGCGCTACAACGGCCTTCGCAATACACTCGCCTACGGCCTGACCACCGTCGTTATCGCCGCCAACATTTCGTTCCCGGTCGCAATTCTGACCGGCATGATTCGCTAAGCCGTTGTTCAACATTATCCCGTCTCGAAGCTCAGAGAACGGCATCAGGAGCCGTAAATGAATGACCAGAAGAGCACAGGTAATTCCTTAACGGCTCCTAAAGGCTGGGCCATGGAACTCAAATCGAACGTCCCCCTCGGTCCCGTTGAAAAGATGTGGGATCAACATAAATTCGACATGAAGCTGGTGAACCCCGCCAACAAACGCAAATACAAAGTCATCGTGGTGGGCTCGGGTCTTGCGGGCGCAGCGGCTGCGGCCTCCATGGGCGAGCTGGGCTACAACGTAGATTGCTTCTGCTATCAGGACAGCCCCCGCCGTGCCCATTCCATCGCCGCTCAGGGCGGCATCAATGCGGCAAAGAATTACCGCAATGATGGCGACAGCGTGTACCGCCTTTTCTATGACACCGTGAAGGGCGGAGATTTCCGCGCCCGCGAAGCCAACGTCTATCGCTTGGCCCAGGTGAGCGTGAACATCATTGACCAGTGCGTGGCTCAAGGCGTGCCCTTCGCCCGCGAATATGGTGGCCTTCTCGACAACCGCTCCTTCGGCGGAGCGCAAGTATCACGCACCTTCTACGCCCGTGGACAGACCGGCCAGCAGCTTCTCATCGGCGCCTACCAAGCCCTAGAGCGACAGATCGGCGCTGGCACCGTGAAGATGAATACCCGGCACGAAATGCTGGAGCTGATCCTCGTAGGCGGCGTGGCCAAGGGCATCGTCACCCGCGACATGGTGACTGGAGAAATCGAATCCCACCTGGCGGACGCGGTGTGCCTAGCCACTGGCGGGTATGGCAACGTTTTCTTTCTCTCCACCAACGCCATGGGATGCAACACCACGGCCATCTGGCGCTCCTACAAGCAGGGCGCGGCCTTCGCCAATCCCTGCTACACCCAGATCCATCCAACCTGCATTCCTGTCACGGGCGACCACCAGTCCAAGCTCACACTCATGTCCGAAAGCCTCCGCAACGATGGCCGGGTGTGGGTGCCCAAGCGACAAGAAGACTGCGGGAAGAAACCCAATGACATCAAGGAGGTCGACCGCGACTACTACCTGGAGCGGCGCTACCCGTCTTTTGGCAACCTCGTACCCCGTGATGTGGCCTCACGCAATGCCAAGACGGTATGCGATGAAGGCCGTGGCGTAGGTGAGGGCGGGCGCGGCGTCTACCTCGACTTCAGCGATGCCATCAATCGTTTGGGTAAACACAAGATCGAAGAAAAGTACGGCAACCTTTTCGAGATGTACGAGCGCATCACCGACGAAGACCCTTACTCGGTGCCCATGCGCATCTACCCTGCGGTGCACTACACCATGGGTGGTCTGTGGGTGGACTACAACCTGCAGAGCACGATCCCCGGCCTCTTCGTACTGGGCGAAGCGAATTTCAGCGACCACGGCGCGAACCGTCTTGGTGCGAGCGCGCTCATGCAGGGGCTGGCCGATGGCTATTTTGTCGCGCCCTACACCGTCGGCAACTACCTTGCGAATGTGAAACCGGGCGATCGTCCCAACGCAGATCACGCCGAAGTGAAAGCCGCTGAAAATGCCGTGAAGGAGCGCACCGCGCGATTCCTCGCCATCAAGGGCAGAGAGACACCGACGTATTTCCATCGTGAGCTGGGCAAGATCATGTGGGAATACTGCGGCATGGCCCGCAATGAAGCAGGTCTTAAAAAAGCGCTGCAATTGCTCCCGAAATTGCGGAATGAATTTTGGTCCAACCTACGCATTCCAGGTAGTGGTGACGAGATGAACCAGAGCCTTGAGTTGGCGGGCCGTGTGGCTGACTTCATCGAATTAGGTGAGCTGATGTGCCTCGATGCACTGGAGCGCAGAGAAAGCTGTGGCGGCCATTTCCGCGAAGAATCCCAAACCCCCGAAGGCGAGGCCCAGCGTGACGATGAGAATTTCTGCCACGTGGCGGCCTGGGAATATAAAGGCGAAAACCAAGCCCCGGTGCGCCATACCGAGGCGCTGGAATTCGAGCACGTTCACCTCGCCACCCGCAGCTACAAGTAGAAGGAGCGCCAGATGACAGCTGAAAAGACCATGGATCTCACGCTCAACGTATGGCGCCAGAAAAACGCGAAGGATGCAGGTGGATTTGTTTCCTATCCCGCGAAAAATATCAGCGCCGATATGTCTTTTTTGGAAATGCTCGACGTGGTCAATGAACGCCTGATTAAAGAAGGCGGCGACCCCATTGCCTTCGATCACGATTGCCGCGAAGGCATCTGCGGCGCCTGTTCCATGGTCATTGATGGCCGTGCCCACGGGCCGCGGGATCGCACCACGACTTGTCAGTTGCACATGCGCAGCTTCAAGGACGGCGATGCCATCACCATCGAACCTTGGCGGGCGGCGGCTTTCCCGGTGCAGCGCGATCTTGTGGTGGATCGCGGCGCTTTTGATCGCATCATCGCTGCGGGTGGGTTTATTAGCGCGCCTACGGGATCGGCGCAGGATGCCAATTCACTGCCGGTCCCCAAGCAGAATGCCGACCTCGCCATGGACGCTGCGGCCTGCATCGGTTGCGGTGCCTGCGTGGCCGCCTGCCCCAACGCGAGCGCCATGCTCTTCGTGTCGGCCAAGGTTTCGCACTTGGCCTTGCTGCCCCAAGGCCAGCCCGAGCGCTACATCCGCGTGCGCGACATGGTGGCGCAAATGGACGCCGAAGCCTTCGGCACCTGCACCAACCACGGCGAATGCGAAGCCAGTTGCCCCAAGGGCATCAGCGTCGAAAACATCGCCAGAATGAACCGCGACTACCTAAAAGCCAGCCTGACCTACCGGCCCGAAGTGGCGGGTGGTGGCGTGGGATAGTAAGTAAAAGCCACTACGCGAAGTTGGCTAAGGAAGCGAAGGCGGCGAAGTAAAAACTATCGCGGAGGGACGCAGAAGAAGCAGAGGCACGCGGAGAAAGTCCTCTGCGAATCTCCGCTTTTTCTGCGATCTCTGCGAGTGTACTTCTCTGCCACTGGCACCAAAAAACTTCGCGTAGATGTTCTTACTTCCCCACCTCCGCCGCCCGCTTCGCCAGTTCCTCGGGCGAGACATCCTCGATATGCGTGGCGACGTACCAGTTGTGGCCGAGGGATCTTTCAGGCCGCCCGTGCGGTCGCCGTAAAACTGATTGGTGATGGGCCTTTCAACGGTGGCGCCAGCTTCCACGGCCTGGGCGAAAATCGCGTCTACATCCCCCACGTAGAGCATGAGGCTCACGGCGGAGCCACCCCAGGATTCGGGCCCTTTGGCACCTATCTCGGGGTGCTCATCCGCCAGCATGATGGGCGAATCACCAATCTTGATTTCCGCATGGCCAATGCGGCCATCCGTCCCTTCCATGCGGAACAATTCCGCAGCGCCAAAGGCCCGCTTGTAGAAGTCCAGGGCCTTTGAAGCGCCTCGGACGATGAGATAAGGCGTGACCGAGTGGTAGCCCTCTGGAATGGGTTTGACGTTGCTCATGGTGAGGCTCCTGGGTCAAAAAAGACTGGTCACAGAAGACACAGAAAAATGCGGAAAATACAGAAAAAACCTGATGTTTCTGTGAACTTTCTGTGTCTTTTGTGTCCAGTGCTTTTCATCGGCTCGCTTGCGGTTAAACCAAAATGGAACCATAATGGTTTCACTTTGGTTGGAGAAACAAATGCCCACCACCCTCACCTTGAAGAATATTCCTGACGAGGTCTATGACCGGTTGAAACGATCTGCTGAAACCCACCGGCGCAGTTTGAATAGCGAGGCGATTGTGTGCCTTGAAACGGTCTTGTCGCCAGGTTCTGTCACGCCCAGCGAGCGGCTGGCGCGAGCGCGCGAGCTGCGCGGGGCTCTACCAAAACGGTTGGTTCGAGCCCAAGAATTGGACGCGATGAAAAAGCAGGGCCGTCCGTGATCGTGGTGGATTCCAACGTTCTGGCCTATCTGTATTTGCCAGGGGCCCACACCCGCCATGCGGAAACCTTGTTGCACCGAGACAGCGAATGGGCCGCCCCCATTCTGTGGCGCAGCGAATTCCGAAATATTCTTGCGGGGTATTTGAGACAAGGAGATCTCACTTTCGAGCTGGCCTGCGCAGTTCAACGGGAAGCCGAGGCTCTCCTCTCGGGCCATGAATACGAGGTGGATTCCATGAGTGTCATGGCGCTAGTCCGCAGCAGCGCCTGCTCGGCCTACGACTGCGAATTTGTAGCGTTGGCCAAGCGACTTCAAACAAAACTGTTCACCATGGACCGCAAGCTTCTACGGGCATTTCCGGAGCATACGGCCTCACTTTCTGAATCTTGACCACGAAACGCTCGAATGGGCACCGACCCACCGGGCATGGGACGCCGAAGGCCATTCTTTTTCGCGTCTATTCACGGTTTCAAATCTTTTCCCCGTTGATCACCACAAAAAACTGGAACCGCGAAATCACGCGAATAGACGCGAAAACAAAACAGCCTACGGTTTCTGTGGGTCTTCTGTGTCCAGTGTTTCTCATCGCCGCTTCAAGCTCGCGCCCAGGGTCATGCTCGCAGGGACTCCGCCTGGATAGCACTTGCTGATTTCACCCCTGATTTTTTCTTCGCGGGTCTCAGGGTTGGGATGGCCCTGGAACCATTCCGCGCCGACTCTTCAATTATCTTCGGGCCGATGCACCTTGACTTTTCGACCGTGCGCGAAGCCCCGACATTCCGCGATCTGCGACGGTTTATCGGTCAGCTTCCAGAATTTGGTGTCCTGGAATCCTGCGGCCCTCACCATGTGGCCCAGGCAGTGAAGGGTCGGCACCCACCAGTTGGTGTGATTGCCGCCGTATTCATCATTGGGATAGAACTCCATCACCATTTGCCCGCCGGGATAACCCTTGTGCAGGCCGCCCAGATAGGGGCTCCCATCGTCGAGGATCGCGCTTTCGACGAAAATCTCGCCATCGCAGATCGCCGCGAGTTTATCGAGCGCCAACAAGGGATGGCGCAGATGATACAACACTCCAAAAAAGAAGATCACATCGAATCGGCCTAGTTTGGCTTCATCCACATCATAGAGATTCATTTCGAGCCGCTGACATTGCTGCTCTGAGTATCCAAGGGCCTCTCTACAGAGGTCGAAGTTCTCCCAGCCCTTGCGGTCCTCCGGGTTCAGGCGTCCGATGAAATCCGAAAAATCATCAATGGCGACAACCTCTCGTGCGCCCCGCTTGAGGGCTTCAAAACTCCAGAACCCATCCCAGGCGCCCACATCCAGTACCCGCAGGCCATCCAGACGTTCAGGCACATGGTAAGACGGAATATGAAGAGGCGCCCAACCCGGCGTGACTACCCCGTTGGGCAACTCAATCCGGTGATACCAGTAGGGGAAACTTTTGACCTTGGCTTCTAGTTCTTCAGGGCTCAAAACGCTCACGTCAATCCTCGGGTCAGACATAATAAAAAATATTTTGAAGGGCGTCGTGGCGAAGCAATCAGAAAAGCAGTGGCCATTCAGAAACGAGGCCTAAACGCTGAGTGTATCGGCTCCCAGACAGGATTCAAAAGATGGATTCACCCGCCAC
>JAYVXV010000299.1:0-3604 GCA_043784905.1 Holophagaceae bacterium
GGCGAGAAGATTGGAGTGGTTCAACTATCTTCAAGTATCTCATCCGGTTTCCGTTTCAGACCGTAGGAGTGATTGCAGCCATTCACTGGGAGGCACTTCGTCTATGGATCAAGCGCGTTCCGATCTACACGCACCCCAAGAAATCGAAGCCGGATCCGGGAAGCCCTGGGGCTTAGCGCAGCGTCTGATGCTTGCGGCCCTGGGCCACATCAAGCACGGACATTTGGACCTAGCCACGTCCGAAGGGCACTTGCGTTTTGGTGCCGCAGGAAGCGAATTGAGCGCCAAGGCCCACCTAGTGGATACGCAGGCCTATGGCGCTGGATTGTGGGGCGGCGAAGTGGGTTTGGGGGAAGCCTACATGAAAGGCTGGTGGACCTCCGAAGACCTGGTCTCGGTGGTTCGCCTAGCCGTGCGCAACATGGAAGCCTTCGACCGCGACGGCCTGATTACGTCCCTCGGCAGATTCATCCAGCGCTTGCGTCATCGTGCTCGCGCCAATCACGTGGATGGGTCGAAGGCCAACATCGCCCACCACTATGATCTGGGCAATGATTTCTACCATCTGTTTCTGGACGAGAGCTTAGCTTATTCCTGCGCCTACTATCGCAGCGAGGTCGATACGCTGCATCAAGCCCAACTCAATAAATTCGATCTCATCTGCCGGAAATTACGGCTGAGCGAGAAAGATCATCTGTTGGAGATTGGCACTGGCTGGGGAGGATTTGCGGCCTATGCGGCCTCCGAATACGGTTGCCGCGTCACCACCACCACCATCAGCCGAGAGCAGCATGATTATGCGGCAAAACTGTTTGCGTCGAAGGGCCTCAATGATCGCATCGAGCTGCGCTTTGAAGACTACCGGCATCTGGAGGGAACCTTTGATAAGGCCGTGAGCATCGAGATGTTCGAGGCGGTGGGCCTGAAGTACTACGATGCCTATTTCGGTGCGGTGGACCGCCTCCTAAAACCCAATGGCACCCTGCTGCTTCAGGCCATCACCATGAATGAGCAACGCTTTTCTAGTTACCAAAAAGGTACGGACTGGATTCAGCAATACATCTTTCCCGGTGCAGAGTTGGCCTCTCTTTCAGAGATCACCAAGAGCCTGGCCCGATGTACCTCCATGAGCCTTTTCCATCTCGAAGACATCGGAGCCCATTACGCACGCACCTTACACGCCTGGCGCGAGGCCTTTCACGCTCGGCTTGATGCCGTACGCGAGCTGGGTTTCGATGAAACATTTATACGCATGTGGGACTACTATCTGGCCTACTGCGAAGGTGCTTTTTTGGAGCGTTACATCGGGGACGCACAGCTATTACTGACCAAGAACGGAAACTTACAACCGCTCATGAATGAGCCATGGAATGCCCAATGAAAACTGGACTGAAGACCTATTTCATTCTTGTTCTGCTGGCCATGGTGGCGGTAACGAGTTGGGCTAGCCTTCATGAAAATGTGGTGGTTGCGGTGCTCCGTATGGCCCATGAGCCTTGGGGTGTCGCCACTTTTTTTGATTGTTATTTCGCCTTTGTGGCCTTTTGGCTTTGGGTGGCGTACAAGGAAAATGGATGGATAGCTCGGATTTTGTGGTTGGTGGCCATACTCGCGCTGGGCAACATCGCCATGGCGCTGTATGTGCTGATTCAACTCTGGAAGTTGCCAAAAAGTGGCGGTGTGGATGCTCTCTTTCAGCGTGTGCAGCGACAGGCTGAACGATGAAAGATTTTTTTCAACGGCGGCTTTGGCATCCCTTGAGAGACCTGTTGCGCCAGGGGCTCACACCGGAGAAATTGGCAGCGAGTTTTGCCATCGGTTTAGGCCTAGCCGTCTTTCCCGTCATTGGCGCCACCACGCTGCTCTGCATCCTCGCCGCTTGGCTTGGCCGTCTGAATCAGCCCGCCGTCCAATTGGTAAATTACTTCGCCTACCCACTACAAATTCTGTTGCTCATCCCTTTCGTCCGCCTGGGTGAACGGTTATTCCATGCACCGAGGCTGACATTAAACGCCCAGCAGATTTTGGACCACATCAAATCGGATGCATTGGGCTCCATCCGTTTCTTCTGGACGAGCTCATGGCACGCGGTCGTTGCTTGGGTGATGGTGGTGCCATTGGCGACGGTGCTGCTGACCCTGATCCTGATTCCGGTGATGCGCAAGCTAATGCCAAAGTCATTGATCCCGAAGCCCGACCTCCCGGAGAGCTTGTGAGTGCGCTCCACTTATTGCTTTGGGGGGCGCTTTGGGTCTGTGGCCTTCAAGCGGTCCTATGGCTGTGGCACCTGCGATCCGACAACGCGGGATGGGTGGATGTGGGCTGGGCATTGGGGTTGGGCGGTCTGGCGATTCTGGACGGCGTGTTCGGCCCAGGCGACCCGCAACGGCGGATGTTGGTGGCCTGCATGGGCGGTGTGTGGGGCCTACGATTGGGTTTACATCTCGGTCGCCGGGTGAGTCGTGATTCCCATGAAGATGGACGCTACCAGCAGATCCGAAAAGACTGGGGCGGGAACATTCGGCTAAAGTTTTTCTTTTTCTTCCAGGCTCAAGCCCTTCTGGATTTGTTGCTCTCGCTACCTTTTTTGTGGGTGGCGTTGGATGGATCCAAGGGATTGCACTGGACCCTTTGGCTGGGGCTTGGGTTGTGGTTGATTTCGATTTTAGGAGAAGGCATCGCCGATGAGCAGTTGCACCGGTTCAAGGCGGACCCATCGAGCCATGGAAAGACCTGTAGAATGGGCCTGTGGCGCTATTCTAGGCATCCGAACTATTTTTTTGAATGGCTGATTTGGGTGGCCTTTTTCCTGCTTGCGGTGGCGAGCCCCTGGGGTTGGACGGCGATGCTTTGTCCCGTTGTGATGCTCTATTTTTTGTTGAGAGTTACAGGCATCCCCTACACCGAAGCCCAGAGTTTACGTTCTCGGCCTGAGGACTACCGCCGCTATCAGCGAGAGACAAGCGCTTTCCTGCCGTGGTTTCCCAAGAAAGCGAATCAATGATCAACACCCTGCTCGAAAAAAATGGCCTCCCGGATTTTCTCATCCGATTCCGCATTCGTCAGCTGCTGCGTCAGCGTCTGGATGAGGAGGGACGCGGTGGGTTGGCAGCGGTGCAGGCGCGCTTTATGGAGCTTGTGGCGCAACTTCAAAACAGCCCTATCGCCATTCATACGGCTGATGCCAACGAGCAGCATTACGAGGTGCCGCCGAGGTTTTACGAATTGGTTTTGGGTCGGCGGATGAAATATTCATCGGCCTACTACGGTGACACTGTGGATTCCTTAGACCAGGCCGAAGAGGCCATGCTGGCTCTCACTTGCGAGCGCGCGGAGTTGGGGGATGGTCAAAAGGTTTTGGAATTGGGCTGCGGTTGGGGCTCCCTGACGCTTTGGATGGCCGAGAAGTATCCGAATGCTCAGATCACGGCGGTTTCCAATTCCAAGGATCAGCGTGGATTTATCGAAGCCCGTGCCGCGGCGCAAGGCTTTGTGAATGTGCGCGTCATCACTGCGGATATGAACGAATTTGAACCGCCCGATGGAAACTTTGATCGCGTGGTGAGCGTGGAGATGTTTGAACATATGCGAAATTATGCGGAGC
>JAYVXV010000300.1:0-11512 GCA_043784905.1 Holophagaceae bacterium
GCGGTCAATCCGCCAACCCACGCGATGGTGGTCATGGTGGTTGGCGCCAAACTGAACACCGGCGCCAATCTACAGATAAGATAAATGCCGCTCGTGACCATCGTCGCTGCGTGGATCAGCGCGGACACCGGCGTCGGTCCCGCCATGGCATCCGGCAGCCAAAGGTAGAGGGGAAGCTGCGCCGACTTTCCGGTGGCGCCTACGAAAAGCATCAGCGTCGCGAAGGTGAGCACACCGAATCCGATTTCAGGGTGCATAGGCCCGGCTTGATGCAAAATGTCGCCGACGGTGAAGGTGCCGAACAGGGCGAAGAGCGCCATCATGCCGATGGCCATGCCAAGGTCGCCGACGCGGTTGAACAGAAAGGCTTTCAACCCTGCGGCGGGAGCTTCTACCGTGTCAAAGTAGTATCCGATGAGCAGGTATGAGCACAGCCCGACGCCCTCCCAACCCACGAAGAGCAGCGGCAGGTTTGATCCCAGCACCAGCGTGAGCATGAAGAATACGAAGAGATTCAGGTAGCAGAAGTACCGGGCGTAGCCCTCTTCTTCGGCCATGTAGCCCACCGAATAAAGGTGGATCAACGCGCCGATGCCCGTCACCACCAGCATCATGGTTCCCGATAGCGGATCAACGGTGAGGCCGAAAGGAATGTTCAACGAGCCCGTAGCCATCCAGGTGCCGTAGATCAGATCCAAGCGATGCTCTGGCGTGGCTTTCATGGTGAAGAACACCGAAAGCGCGACGAGAAACGAAGCGACGACGCTGCCCACCGCAACAAGGGTCACGGCCTGTTTGCCCGCTTTCTTGCCGACGAGGCCATTGAAGGCCGCGCCCAGGAGGGGAAGGATCGGGATGAGCCAAGCGGATTTCATCGAGGATCCTTATTGTTTCAAAGAATCCGCACGGTCCGCGTCGGTGGTGGCGCAGTGGCGGAAAAGGGCAATGACCAGGGCCAGGCCGATGGCGGCTTCGCAGGCGGCCACGCCCAGGATGAACAGGTAGAACACCGTGCCTTGCACGTCACCACCGCGGAAGCGTGAGAAAGCCAACAGGGCCACGTTGGCGGCGTTGAGCATCAGTTCTACACCCATGAACTGCATGAGCAGTGTGCGCCGCAGAAGCACCGTTGCCATCCCGATGATGAAAAGCAGCAGCGCCACCAGGATGTAGCCCTGAAGGGAACCTGAGATCATCACAGCTCCTTTTTCGTCAGCGCGACTGCACCGATCATCGCCGCAAGTAACATTAGGCCGATGATTTCAAAGGCCAGTAAATGTTGATCAAAGAGCATGGCCCCAACGCGCTCAAGGGTCATGGGAATTGGTGGGACCGGCGTCGCATTTAAATCCACAAGAGCCTTTGAATGCGTCACCAACCTGAACGCAAAGGCTCCGAAAATGGCCATCAGTACCGCCCCGGTCCAGCGTTGGATGGGTCGAGCCTTGAGGGAGGGTTCTTCTTCGTGGGCGTTCAACAACATAATCGTGAAGAGCACCAGCACCATGATGGCGCCCCCGTAGACGATGATCTGAAGCGCCGCCGCCACAGGGTTTGAGAGCATCAGAAAAAGGCCCGCGATACCCAGGAACGTCAGCACCAGGCAAAGTCCCGCCACGATGACGTTCTTCTGCTGGAACATGGCCAGCGCGCCTAGAAGCGTAATGAGAGCGAACACAAGAAACATCATCCGCTCCTAAACGCTTGTCGGACGGCTGGGGGTGGACGGGCTCTCTTCTTGGGGGATGAGCCGTGGCTTTCCATCCACATCCGCGTAGGTGTTCATGAGATCCCATTTCCCAAAGTCCATGCTGAGCCGGTCGTAGGCCGCCAGTTCATATTCGCCGCGCAGCCAGATGGCATCCTTGGGGCAGGCTTCTTCACACATGCCGCAGAAGATGCAGCGCAGCATATCAATTTTGAAGACGCTGGGGCGCTTTTCCTCGAAACCCTGGGTGAAATTCAATTCGCTGAATTCCTCGGCCTCGATGCTGATACAGCGAGCAGGGCAGGCTTCCTGGCACATAAAACAGGCCACGCACTTGATGGCGCCGTCTTCAAATCGCTTCAACTCGTGAAGGCCACGATAGCCCTTGGGCATCGGCTTCTTCATGTCCGGGTACTGGATGGTGAAGCGCTTGGAAGTGGGCGTGAATATCTGTTTAACAAAATGTCGCATGGTGATGGCCATGCCCTTGGCGATGGGCCACACATAGCTGCGATCCAGCAAAGAGAGCTCAACTTGTTTGACGATGACGGCCATCAGAGTCCTCCTCGTGTCATCCACCAAGCGTTGAGGAGCAGATTGACCATGGACATCGGTAACATCACTTTCCAGCCCAAAAACATGAGTTGGTCGTAACGGAAGCGTGGCAGCGTCCAGCGTACCCACACAAAAACCCACATGAAGAACAGCAGCTTTAGCATGAACACGAGAATGGTCAGGAGCACCGGCGCGTTGGGCATGAAAGGCACGGCCCAGCCGCCGAAGTACAGGGTGGTAATGAGGCCTGACGCTGTGATCATGTGCGCGTATTCACTTAGGCCCATGAGCCCGAATTTCATGGAGCCGAATTCCGTATGGAATCCCGCCACGATCTCCGATTCCCCTTCGGCGAAATCGAAAGGCAGCCGATTGCTTTCCGCGAACATACAGGTAAAGAAAACAAGGAAGCCCAGAGGTTGGCGCCACACCAACCAACCCGACTGGATCTGGTTGCCAATGATCTGGTGCGGGTCGTAGCCGCCCACCACCATGAACACCGCCAAGACCGAGAGGCTCATGCCGATTTCATAGCTCACCATCTGCGCGGCGGAGCGCATGCCGCCAAGGATGGACCATTTGTTGTTGCTGCTCCAGGCGGCTACCAAAATACCGTAGACGGCCACGCCACCGATGGCCAGCGGGTACAACATCCCCATGCCGTTACCGCGGTTTAGCAAACTCAAGTCATAGGTTATTCCGTCGTGGACGAAACTCTTACCGAAGGGAATGACGGCGAATCCGAGGAGAGCTGGAACAAAGGCCAACAATGGTGCTAGCCAAAACAGCCGCTTGTTAGCGTGGGGGGGAACCAGGTCTTCTTTGAAAAAGAATTTGATGCCGTCTGCCAGTGCATGGCCTAGGCCCAGAATCTGCCACTTGCCGAAAAGCAGGGCTCGATTGGGCCCGATGCGATCCTGTAGCATGGCGCTGCCACGGCGTTCCACCCAGGTGTAGGGCGGCGCCACCGCCATGATGAAACCGAACACAATAAGAACCTTGAACAAGGTCCAAATCGTCGCGAGTGACAGGCCTGTCAGATGGGCAAGCGATTCCATGCAAGGCTTCCGCTGGAGGGGTAAATCCCTCGTTCGACCTTAGCAGGGCTGAGGCCGAGGCTCTAGGGCCCCGGCGGAAGAACTAAGCTTTGCTTTCCACCTTGGCCCAGGAATCCTTCAACGCCACGGTGCGGTTGAAAACTGGGGCACCTGGGCGGGTTTCGGGATCGGCGCAGAAATAGCCCAATCGCTCGAACTGAAAGCGATCGCCCGGTTTGGCTTCGCTGAGGCTGGCTTCAAGCTTGGCGCGGGTCAAGGACTCCAGGGAACGGGGGTTCAATGTGTCACGCCAGTCGCCGCCTTCGGCCACATCCATGGGGTTCTCGGCGGTGAAGAGTCGGTCGTAGAGGCGCACCTCTGCGTTGATTGCGTTCGCCGCCGAAACCCAGTGCAGGGTGCCTTTCACCTTGCGGCCATCGGGCGCATCACCACCTAAAGATGCGGGGTCCCAGGCGCAGCGCAGTTCCACCACCTCTCCCGCAGCGTCTTTGATGACTTCCTCACAGCGGATGAGGCAGGCCCCCTTGAGCCGAACTTCCGCGCCGGGCGCGAGTCGGAACCATTTTTTGGGCGGAATTTCTTCAAAGTCATCTCGCTCGATAAAGATTTCACGGGTGAGCTTAAGGTTGCGGGTGCCATGGATCGCGTCGGGATGATTGGCCACAACCAGCTCATGATCTTCGTCCTCCGCCATGTTGGTGATGATGACCTTTAGGGGCCTCAGCACGGCCATTCGGCGATGGACGCTCTTCTCCAAGTCCTCGCGAATGGCGAATTCCAGTAGACCCACGTCGGTAAAGCTATCGCGTTTAGCAACGCCCACGCGGTCGCAAAAATTGCGCAAACTCGTCGGCGTAAAGCCACGCCGCCGTAGGCCGCAGAGGGTGGGCATACGCGGATCGTCCCAGTGTTTGACGTGGCCTTCCTGCACCAGCAACAGGAGACGACGCTTGCTCATCACCGTGTACGTGAGATTGAGGCGGGCGAATTCGATCTGGCGCGGCAGGGGTCGCCGGAAAAATTTCGCGTCCACGTCCTGCTCCAGAAACCACTCGTAGAGCGGGCGGTGATCCTCGAATTCCAGGGTGCAGATGGAGTGGGTGATGGCCTCCAGCGCGTCCGAAACGCCGTGGGCGTAGTCGTAGAGCGGGTAGATGAGCCAGGCGTCGCCGGTGCGGTGGTGGTGAGCCCGGCGGATGCGGTACATGAGCGGGTCCCGAAGGTTCATGTTGCCGCTATGCATATCAATTTTCGCGCGCAGAACTTTCGATCCATCTGCGAACTCTCCCGCCTTCATGCGACGGAAGAGATCCAGGTTTTCATCCAAGCTGCGGATGCGGAAGGGGCTGTCCTTGCCGGGCGTGTGGAAGTTGCCTCGGTACTCGCGGATTTCCGCCTCCGACAGATCGCAAACGTAAGCCTTGCCCTGTTGGACCAGGTATTCAGCATAGTCGTAGAGCTTCTGGAAATAGTCCGAGGCGAAGCATTCATTCACCCATTTGAAGCCCAGCCATTCCACGTCCTCACGGATGGAATCCACGTACTCCACATCTTCTTTCGTCGGGTTCGTGTCGTCGAAGCGCAGGTTCGTGGCGCCGTCGTAGCCCAGGGCCAGCCCGAAATTCAGGCAGATGGATTTGGCGTGGCCGATGTGCAGGTAGCCGTTGGGCTCCGGAGGAAAACGGGTGAGCACACGGCCGGAGTGCTTCTCGGAAGCGAGATCGGATTCAACAATCTCTTCGATGAAATGGCGTGACCGGGGTTCGGGGGCTGGGGATTCGTCGGGCATGGGGTTATCCGGGATGAAAAACAAAAAATAAAATAAACAGGGATGAAGCGGATGGAGGGGATAAAAAAACAACGATGACGAGGTTGGATTTGTTTTTTTGTTATCCCCTCCATCCGCTTCATCCCTGTTAATCAGCTTTTTAAAAATCGGTTGTCGAAGCGCCGATACTCCAGTTTAGGCGATCCGAAATTGATCAACATCGCGACTGGTTTTCCGGTGGCCTTGAGGTAGTTCAGGACTTGAGCGGAATGTTCCGAGGCCAAGGTTTTAACTGCTTTCAGTTCGACGATGATCTGATCCTCTACCAACAAGTCTGCGATGAATTGCCCAATGAGTTGGTTGCGGAAGCGGACCTTGATAGGGACTTGCCGTTCAACGCGAAGGTTCTTGTCTGTTAGAGCGATGAACAGGGCGCCTTCATAAACCGACTCCAGGAAACCCACGCCGAGTTCATTCGATACCTCGAAGGCGGATTCGAGGATTTGGGCGGTGAGAGGCGCGAAGGGGAGGGGCATGGATGGCTGGGTCAACATTAAGGGAAAAGATGATTAACAGGGATGAAGGGGATAAAGGGGATGAAAAAGATACAAGAACCGCACCACTCGATGGTTCGCGTCACTTCCCCACCGCGTATCCGAAAGATCAGTACCTTGGATTTTCGAGGGGTGAGAAGAATGGGAACTCTCAAGCTGCCGTCATCCCCAAGCGCAATCTTCCTTTCGATCTGGCCCTTGAGGGTGCCTGCAGACCATGTGTGGGTGGTCTTATTTCGGGCGATGAAAAAATGGAAACAGGTCCAAGGTGTAGGCACCCCGAAGCTGGGAAACCAATCCTGGAAAAACTCCCAATCCCCAAGTCTCTGGCAGGGCCTTGAGGGACGGAAGCTCACATCCAGGAAGCCCCGTTTGTACATGCCTTCGACCTGCTCAGTAGGAAGCAGATTGAGCCAATCCCACCCTTCATTCAGCGGCTCACGGACGAGGGCTGTCCAGGTTCCAGACGGGGTTCTGACTTGTGGTTTTCGATCCTTTTGAAAGCGAAAGACCCAGAGCCCTCTCGGGGGAGCTTTTTGTTGAAGGTAAGCATCCACTTCGTCCTGGTCACTGGCATCAGGCGCTGGCCAGAGACGACCGCAGGTCTTGGAGTCCTGCGCCCGTAGCGAGAGGCAAAGGAGTCCATACGCGAGAAAGGCGAGAGGGCGCACCTGGGCGATTCGCCATTCGATAGGGGGGCTCACACCCACTTTCCTACTCGCGCCACCACTTCATCCCGTCCCAGCAGCATGAGCGTTTCAAAGATGGGGGGGCTGACGGGCTTGCCGCAGAGGGCGACGCGCAGGGCCTGGGCTAAATCTTTGAGCTTGAGGCCGTGCTTTTCGAGGATTGCATTGAAACCGGCTTCCAGGGCGTCGTGGTGGTAGTCCGTGAGCGCGCAAAGGTCCATCAACGCAGGCTTCACGGCCTCGGTAATGAATTTAGCCGCCGCAGCCTGATCGAATTCCGTCGGTGCTTGCCACGCGAATTCCAGGAAGCCCGCCATCTCCACCAGCGATTTCCCTTTTTGGGTGCATTGGATGGCGCGGGCCTTCCACGCATCGGATTTCGCGTTCCAGGCTTCCGGCAAGAAGGGACGGAAATGGGGTTCGATCTCCTGCCAGGTAGCGCGCTGGATGAGTTTTTGATTCATCCAACTCAGCTTGTCCATGTCGAAGCGTGCGGGGCTTTTTTGGATATCACCCAAAGAGAAGAGCTGGATCATTTCTTCATCGGTGAGCAACTCTTCTTCCACCGTATCAATGGCGCGGCCATCAATTTTTGGAGTCCAGGAAAGCCGCGCCAGGGCTAGGCGCAAGGCCGATGGAAGGAAACCCATTTGCTGATATTCGGTGATGCTGGTGGCGCCGTGTCGCTTGCTCAGCTTGGCGCCGTCCTTACCCAGGATCATGGGTACGTGGGCGAAAGCGGGGGCATCAAAACCCATGGCCTGATAGAGCGCGATCTGCTTGGGCGTGTTGGCGACGTGATCGTCGCCACGGATGACGTGGCTCACTTGCATGTCCGTATCGTCCACCACCACGCAAAAGTTGTAGGTAGGGGTGCCAACCTTTTCGCCGGTTGCGGCCGTGCGGGCGATGATCCAGTCATCCAGGCTGGTGGCCGGAAAGCGCAAGTCGCCCTTGATCAGATCGTGCAGCACGATGTCGCCCTCTTCGAGCCAGGACTCAGTGCCCATCGGCATCTTCAGGCGGATGGCGGCGGGCTGGCTGTCGTCGTACTGGGCTTCGCGGCAGCGGCGGTCGTATTGAAATATTGTGCCGGCCCTCTCCGCCGAAGCCCGGCGTTCATCCAATTCCTCCTTGGTGCAGCGGCAGCGATAGGCCTTGCCTTCGTCGAGCAACTTCTGGATCGCAGGCTTGTAGTGGCTCTCCATGCGCTGCATCTGGCGATACGGGCCGTGAGGACCTACCCATTTCGCAGGATCACCCACCACGGGGCCTTCGTCCCAAAGTAGGCCGCACCACGCCATGCCTTCTTCGATGATGCGGATGTTGTCATCGGTGCTACGGGAGAGGTCGGTATCCTCCACGCGCAGGATAAAAGTGCCGTCGTACTTTTTCGCGAAGAGCCAGCAGAAAAGCGCTGTGCGCACCCCGCCGATGTGGAGCATTCCCGTAGGGGATGGCGCGAATCGCGTGACGACGGGACGGGACATGGAGGCCTCAGGAGCAAACCTCCAGTTTAGCCCTGAGTCTTGGATTCTCAGTCCTGAGTCTTGGGTCATGAGGAGCGGGCAATGGCCGTCCTAAAAATCTAGCGCGCCATCGGCGCCATCGAATTCGACCTCAGGACTCAAGACCCAGGACTCACTTGATGTAGAGTTTCAGCCGAATCTCTACGGGGGAATCGCCGCTGAAAAGGCTGCGGTCCAGCACCACGGGGACTTCGACGGTGCTCACATTGGGGGTGTGGGGCACATTGTGCGAGGCCGCCGCTGCGGGCACTCCTCCGCCCATGGTAGCGATGGGTGCATCGTCCATTTCCTCGATCATTTCACCGGCAGACAGTTCTTCCACTTCCAAGGGCTTGGAATCTTCCACTTTCACGGGTGGGGCCGCTGGCTTAGCCAGGGCTGCAAAGGCTGGGGTTTCCACCACGCCGCCGCCATACTTTTCGGCCAAGTGTTTGAGCACTAGCTTGGCAACACCTGACAATGTTTCGCGCACACCTTCACCCTTCATGGCGCAGGCCTCGAAGGTAGGGGCGTGGAAGCGGTTGATGGCGCTATCGAGGGTCGCCACGGGCAGTGCGTTGGGCGTGTCTCGTTTATTCCACTGGATGACATGGGGGATTTTTTCTAGATCCGTGCCCTGGTCTTTCAGGTTCTCAATGAGGTTTTGGAAACTTTCTTTGTTGGTTTCAAGGGCAGGTGCCTGGGAGTCGGCCACGAAAACCACCGCGTCAGCGCCGCGTAGCACGAGCTTTCGGGTGGCGTCGTAAAAGACCTGGCCAGGCACCGTATAGAGCTGAATGCGTGTCTTCATACCGCGAATGGTGCCGAGTTCAATGGGAAGGAAATCGAAAAAGAGCGTCCGGTCGGTTTGCGTGGCTAGACTCAGCATCTTCCCCCGTCCGTCACCGGGTAGGGAGTCGTAGATGTGCTGCAAGTTTGTGGTTTTTCCGCAGAGACCTGGGCCGTAGTAGACGATCTTGGCTGTGAGCTCTTTGGTGGCCGCATTAAAGAGGACCATGCTGCCTCCGGGTCGTAGATTGATTCCGCAAGAGTGGTGCAGGATATGGGTTGGGGTCAAGCATATAGAGGCCGAGGGCGCATTAGGCCACTTCCTTCCAACTCATTTCCCCAACGCTTCGGGAACACATTTGGATGAATGAACAAGGTTGGGCCCGCCATGGCAGAAGCTGTCTGCAAGCTGGGTTTCAGGGGGAAAGCGGACGTCAACGTGTTTAAGATCAAGGGGGTAAACCCTGGAAAAGTAAGGCGAATGTACTAGAATGGTAAGGAGTGGGGGGAATCCATGTTGACCGTGACCGCGACGCTTACAAGCAAAGGCCAAGTAACCATCCCCAAAGCTGTGCGGGATGCCTTGGGCCTGGAAGAAGGCGATCAGGTGCGCTTCGAGGTGGACTCGAAGGCGGGGCGATCCATCATGGAACCCGTGAAGCATCGGGTCGAAGACCTATGGGCCTTCGCCATTCCTGGAGCCAAGCGGATGAGCTTTGAGGACATGGGGAAAGCCAAGCGGGCTGGGGCTATCCGTTGATCGCGGCGGATACCAACCTCTGGGCGAGGGCGATCCTGGGGGATGATGCGACACAAAGCGCCGCCGCCCAAAAGGCCATCGGACAAGCTGCATCAACGTCTGGAGTCTTTGTACCCTTGCTGGTCTTCGTGGAATTGGGATGGGTGTTAGGGAGCGCCCCTGGATGGGAATCAACCCAAGTTAGCGACACCCTGGAAAGCCTGTTGAACATGGAGGGCGTCGAGGTAGAAGCCTCAGCTCTCATCCGTGAAGCACTGGCTCTTCAAAGTGGAGCCGTGGGCTTGGCAGACAACCTTATCGCCCTCAAGGCCAAAGAACGGGGATGCACCAAACTCCTGACCTTTGACGCCCGCTTTGCCAAGACTGGACGAGCGGTACTCTTGAAAACCTAAGCCGTTATTTAGAAATAATCCATACATCGAGATTGGTCGAAGGACGTTAGGAGCCGTTAGGAATCACCAGAAAAACACTGGTAATTCCTAACGGCTCCTAACCTGATTTCGGCGCGTCGCGCTCTTTTGCCATGGGCGATTCGATCCCCCTTGGCACCTCTGATCAGTGCGGCCCGCATGTGCGGGCCGCTTTTGGTAGTCCCAACGAGAATCGAACTCGTGCTGTCGCCGTGAGAGGGCGATGTCCTAACCGCTAGACGATGGGACCGCTGTGTTGATACCCGCCGCCATAGCTTCCCATGGCTTCGGGGACTGAGCCAGAAATGACCGGATCAGGTTGGTTGGGGAGGAAGGATTTGAACCCTCACCTGACAGAATCAGAATCTGTTGTCCTACCGTTAGACCACTCCCCAGTAGGGCAAATAGAATATCAAGCCCAGAGATATTGGCAAGGCTGAATCTCTCTCGACAGGTTGGCATCCAGGCGTCTTCGTTGATGCTACGCTTGAAATTCCCAACCTCGCCGACAGCATGGATCCCAAGCGCCCGCCCCAGGATGTAACCACTTTTGATTTGGATGGCGCCACCATGGCGGCCACTTCGGGGAGCCTGCGCGCGGGGCTAGGCTCCGAGGACTGGGCTTTGATCCGCTACGTGGGTCATCCTATTGGCGAAGTCATCACCATCCGTGGACCGGGCATGATCATTGGGCGCTCGTCGGACAACGACATCTGTTTGGCTGAGGCGGAAGTGAGTCGCCGTCATTCGCGTCTGGAGCTTCAGATGGAAGGCGACGAGTCCGTCGCGCTGACCTTGCAAGACCTGGGCTCCACGAACGGCACTTATTTGAACGGGCGTCGCCTTGAACCCGAGGGTGAGCCCACCTTGTTGCGCAATGGTGATGTGGTGCGCGTGGGCAGCCACGCCTTCAAGCTAAAGCGCCTGGACGACATGGAGCGCCACTATCATCAGGTTGTTCTGACGCAGACCACAGTAGATCCACTGACTGGCGTGAGCAACCGAGCGACGGTGCTGGGCCATTTGGAGAAGCACTTTGAATTGGCTCGGCGCTACAAGCGGCCTTTGTCTGTGATCCTCGCCGATCTCGACCATTTCAAGCGCATCAACGACACCCATGGTCACGCCACCGGCGACCTTGCCTTGCAGACCTTTGGCGTGTTGCTGCTGGGCCGCTTGCGGGGGAGCGATCAAGTGGGCCGAATCGGCGGGGAGGAATTCCTGGTGGTCCTGCCTGAAACCAGTGGCCAAGAGGGTTTGAGTGTCGCTGAAAATTTACGAAAAGCCCTTGCCACCGAACCCGTAAGCCAACCCAATGGCGCCCATTTCTACGTGAAGTGCAGCCTTGGTGTCGCGCAGATCCAGGAGGAGGATGCCAATGGCGGCTCGCTTTTGGCGCGGGCGGACGTGGCGCTTTACCGTGCTAAAAATCTAGGGCGTGACCGCGTGGAATTCGACACGCCGAAGTAGATCTCATATCCAGTTGCGTACGAAAAAGCAAAAAGAGCCTGGAACCACAGATTCCGCAGATTCACACAGATTCACACAGATTTAAACCCATGATATCCGATGAGAAATCGCTTCGCGAAGCTGGCGGATGAAGGGCTTTCCGCGTCTTGGCGGTCCACTATTTTTGAAGGCCACTTGGTATCAAAATCACAGCTAGTCCCAGAAAGCCCGAAAAGATGTTGGGTTCCAAGCCGGTGGCATTGG
>JAYVXV010000301.1:0-3581 GCA_043784905.1 Holophagaceae bacterium
ACAGGTTCTCGACTGCAAAGGCAGGGTCCGCGCACTGTTCGGGATTGAAGCCCTGGTGGCCGCCGCTTTCGGGGCCCTCCAGAACCACCGCGTCCGGCAGCCGACCATGCTTGCGCTGCCATTGCTTGCAGATGACACCCAAAGCGCGGGCTGACGAAACAATGGGCACCAGCGCCACGTCCGCGTCACCGACATATTCGGGAAGCGCCAAGGGGAGTCCCGCGCCGCTGACAATCAGTTGGGCACCCGCCGCGACCGAAGCGCGCACCGTGGCTTCGTAGCCCTCAATGGCGCAGAGGATGTTCACACCCACCGCACCACGCCCCCCAGCGCGCTTCAACGCAGTGCGCAAAATCGTATCCAGGGCCTCGGGCGGGTTCAATGATGCGGTGCCATCCGGCCTCCCAAATCGTAGGGGTATTTTCGCCGATGGATGGTAGCCCGTGCCAATAGCCGATACCAGTCCCACGCAACCTTCCCGCGCCACGGCCCCAGCGAGGCCCTCCCACGACACACCGACGCCCATGCCTCCCTGCTGGATGGGGTAGGCGAGGTCCAAGTTGCGAATTCGTAGGCGCGGAAGTTGGCCTGGGCCGCGTCGAAAGAGCTGCTGTTCTGCTGCGTCCAGGCCCTGGATCAAGCGGGCGGAAAAATCAGGAGAGAGATCTTCATCCAGAATCACGGGCGAGCGAAACTGTAATCCTACGGCCCCTAAATCCAGAGCCTGCCGGGCCTGAACGCCGTCCTCGGCGATGGCCACGATGGGCAGGCCTTGGTGGCCAAAGGCCTGCACATCCGCTGCGGGTGACAAGAGGGCCGAAGCGCCCTGCGCTTTGGCGAGGTTCGCTTCCTCACCATTCATCACCGCCACCATGCGCGGGAGGTTCGAATGGAGGAGCGCATCCAGAGCAAGGGGAAGCTCCGCAGTGTGCAGCAGGAAGGCCACGCCCGCTTCCCGCGCCGCAGCCAACACCCCATCGGCGCCACCCCGCAGACCGCGCAGGTCCAGCCCAAGTTTCGCGTTGCCCCGAACCGACGCAGCCAATTCCTGGAGACGTTGCTTGAGCCGCGCCGGGTCCGGGAAGGCTTCGGTGCGTGGCAGCGCCCAGCCGCCCGCGCGCAGAAAGGCCGCGCTCAGATCCAAGGAACCTGGTGCATGCCAGCCCTGAAGCCACACCAGGGAATCATCAGAAAAGAGGGCCTCGGCCACGACGGACTCCCAAAAAATGCGAGGACCGATACCCGGGACGCATAGCAGGAGGGTGACGGAAAGGCGCGGTGACCAAAGGCACGGTTTCCCAACTCAGCCCGTTAACATTAGGGCTGGGATCCGAATTAGTGATGCTCGTAGGTTTTCTCTCCGGCCTTGATCGCCACCTTCAGGCGATTTTGGGGCGGTGGCAGCGGGCAAGTGGCGAAGTGGGTAAACGCGCACGGCGGGTTATAGGCCTGGTTGAAATCGAGGATGACCTTGCCATTCTTTGGCATGGCGGCGTACAGGAAACGGCCTGCTGGATACGTTTCCCTCCCACTGGTCTGGTCCCGAAAGATAAAGAAGAGCTGTGGCGCTGCGGGATCTTCAATGACGGGCTCGAGCGTGAAGGCTTTCCCGTGCAGTTTGAATTTCACATAGCCGGGCGATTGCATGGTCTCCGTGGAATCCAACACCGTCGGGATTTCCACGGCTTTTGACTGGTCGTAGGCCACGAATTCCGCGCTCACCCGAAAGGCCACATCCGGCGCGAAGCAGGCCACGCCCTTGAAACCCGTTCGCACGGGACTCATTACATCTTTCACTCGAATGCCAAATCGTTCTCCGCGCTTGATGACAAAAAACGAAAGATCGCCGAGCACCAGCACATCGGGCTTGCCCTCGGCATCGCTCTTCAATATTTGGTCAGCCGCCGCCTTCCCATCCAGCCTCAGACCATTGCCCGGCGCTACCTTCAGGCGGACCACGCCGTGCTCCAAGACAAAGACGCCTGCTTTGGGCGGGGCTTTCATTTCGGGCAAAGGAACAGCATTGGAGGGGCCCGATCCAAAGGTATTTTCTCCCTCAGAAAGCCAGTGCAAACCCACCAAGGTGAGCCATCCACTTTCGCTGGTGAGACGCTTGTGGCGGGCCTCGCGCCATTGCGATTCGTCTTTCAGGAAGAGCATGGATTTAGGTTGCGGGGCTTCCTTGGCCAAAGGCGTTTTGGCGACCTGGGCGGGTGGAATTGAGGGTGGCAGGATCAAAGAACACCTCCGATGTGCGAACCGATATAGCTTAGGAGCCGTTAAGGAATTACCAGTGCTTTTCTGGTGATTCATTTACGGCCCCTTATGCCGTTCGCACAATCTCGATGTATGGATTATTTCTGAACAACGGCTTAGCGACCGGAAGGCTCAATTCATTTTTGACCCTCCGGGAACATTTCAGACGCGCGACTTGTCAAACCTCGCATGCCGGTTGGCGCGGAGGTTTCCATGCGAAAGATTCAAATCGTTTTGGCTGCAATGTGGCTCATGTCCCCGGTGGTGAGGGGTGGCACGGATGCCAGGCCCAAAGCCATCGCCCAGAAAAGCATGAGCCTGAATACCCCTGTGGAAACGCCCCGCATCGAAGTGCTTTTCGTCCTGGACACCACGGGATCCATGGGCGGCCTCATCGAAGGCGCCAAGCTCAAAATCTGGTCCATTGCCAACCAGATGTTGCGGGCGAAGCCGACGCCGAGCCTCCGCATCGGCCTGCTGGCCTACCGGGATCGCGGTGATTCCTACATCACCAAATTCTATGATTTGTCCCCAGACATAGACACGATCTACGCCAATCTCCAGCAGTTCAGCGCCGATGGCGGCGGCGACACCCCCGAATCGGTCAACCAGGCCCTTCAAGAAGCGGTCACCCGGCCCAGCTGGAGCGCGGATCGAAAAGTGCTCAAGATCGTGTTTCTCGTGGGGGACGCGCCACCCCACATGGATTATCAAAACGACATTTTGTATCCCGTCTCCTGCCGCATGGCCGTGAAGCGTGATCTCATCATCAACACCGTCCAGTGCGGCCAGATGGCGGAGACGATGCCCTTCTGGAAAGAAATCGCATCGCTTTCGGGCGGAACCTATATGTCCACCGGACAAACCGGCGACATGCAGGTGATCTCTACGCCCATGGATGCGGAGCTGGCGAAGCTCAATGTTGAAGTGGGCCGAACCATCGTCGCCTACGGGGCCGAAACCGAGCGCAAGGAAGTCATGCACAAACAGGCCCTGGCCGAAGCCGCAGCACCCTCGAAACCCTCGGTGGTGGCGGACCGTCTTGCGTTCAATGAGGCCAGTAGAAGCGTGGTCCAAGGCGGCGGGGATTTGCTGGATGGGCTCACCAAAGGCACCGTGAAGCTCGATAACCTGGATGCAAAAAAGTTGCCCAAGGACATGCAAACGCTCTCCCCGGATGCCCGCAAGGCCTACATCAAAACCAAGCAGGCTGAACGAGACAAGGTGCAGGCGCGAATCTCGGACCTGACCAAGAAACGCCAGGCTTTCATTGACGCTGAAAACCGAAAGCGGGCCGCCGCCGGCAAGGGTGAAGCCTTCGACCA
>JAYVXV010000302.1:0-3575 GCA_043784905.1 Holophagaceae bacterium
TCTGCCGCGCATCCAACGCCTGCGTTTCCATGGCATCGAGCGAGACGCCTGGAAGCGCCAGAGCAAGGAAGGCAGCGTTCACATTGACGTGGCCGAGCCGGCCCGCAAGGCCAACTTCATGGATCTCCAGGCCGCCATGGGCCTGCATCAGATCCAGCAATTGGATGGCTTCAATGTCCGTCGTGGCCAGCTTTTCCGCCGCTACCTGGAGCTGCTGCAAGACCTCCCAGAAGTGATGCTGCCGACCCCCGGAGACAGCATCCACGGCCACTGCTTCCACCTCTTCGTGCTGCGCATCCTTCCCGAAAAAGCGGGCCTCAGCCGCGATGAATTCGTCACCGCGTTGAAGGAAGAAAACATCGGCACCGGCATCCATTACCGCCCCGCCCACGTCCACAGCTACTACCAGGATTACTACTCAAACCTGCATCCTCACGCCATGCCCAAAGCTGGCCTGCCCCACAGCGAATGGAGCGGCGAACGGCTGCTGAGCCTGCCCCTGTGGCCGGGTCTCACCGAAGCGGATCAGGATCAAGTGGTCGCCACCATCAAGCACATCCTCGTGGGGGCGAAGGCGCGAATTGTTGCCTAGGGAGAGTGCATGAGCCCATTCCCGCCGGTTTCTGTTGATGACTTGGAGCATCAGTGGGTCACGTTGCCGCTTGAGCACCACGGCCTTTGGATGTTTGGAAATTGGAAAGGAAGGGTTGAAGACCACATCTTTCATCTCCTTACCCATGATCTTCGTGGTCGCCCGATGATAGTTGTGCAAAGCCTCAGTGGAAGTGGAACCAATGGAGCATGGAAAGCTGGGCGTAGAGTTCTAAGCGCCCTGGTCTGGATTCAAGGAACCCCCATTGAGGAAATCTCCGGTTCCAGAATGGGAAATCATGCGAGGGAAACTGGGGACCAATCGCAAACAGCGTTTAGTCCGGCGCCAGCGCATCTTTTAGCGATCCTTGCAACGCCGGAAGCAACTACGAAAAAGATGCTCGCCATATACAGAGAAGCAATCATTGAATTGAACCCGTTTTACCGATTCCTCTGTTACTTCAAGGTGGTGAATACAGAGCTGAATGGTAAGAAGGCACAGCTCAGTTGGATGAGGTCTGCTCTCCCCAAGCTCAAGGGAGAACCAATAGATGTAGCCCGCCAACAGATCTCGCAATGCCTTGGGAAAGGTGATGAAGCAGATTATCTTTACAGCCAATGCCGTTGCGCTGTCGCACACGCAAACGGATCTGGAGAAGCCGACCCGGATGATCCCGCCGAAGAATCACGGATAAGTGAAGCGATGCCGTTAATGAGAGCTTTGGCCGAATACATGCTCTGTGGGAAATTGCCCAAAGGTGGTGCAGTTGGATATTGGAATTTTGGTAACCAAGTTGCACCAAGGACATTCCAGCCTGGATAACGAGGAAAGACGACATGGCCTTGCCTTTGCGTTGGACCCCTTTCTAACTTCCTTGATGGACCATCGGAAAAAATGCTGGCCCTCCTTTCCGCTCGGCGCAATTCTTCGGGTAGGAGGCTTCCATGCTGCTCGTCCCCCCCCCCTATCTCACCCAAGACTTGCCCAGCGAGGCCTACCTCAAGAAGGAAAGGGATACCTGGCTGAACGTCTCCCGGAATAGCAAAAGCGACGTGGAGGCCTGGCACAAGACCGCGGAGTTCGAGGGGCAGCTGGGCAACTGGGATGCGGCCCTCCAATATGAGAGCAAGGCCATCGAAGGCCATGCGAAATATGCGGTGGCCTACGCCGGAAGGGGCCGGGCCTATTTCGAGAAAAAGAACTACGCCGCCTGCCGTACGGACTGCAGCAAGGCCATCGACCTGATGGAATCCCGGGGCGGCCTCCAGAAGTATTTGGATTTCGAGCAGCCCCCCGAGTTTTACATCGAAGCCTATCGTCGGCGGGGGCTGGCCTGGTCTTGGGAGTCCAAGTGGGACGAGGCGCTGCGGGATTTCGATACCGCGCTGAAGTTGAATAAGGACAATCCAAAACTCCATTTCGAGCGGGGTTATTTGAGCGAGAAGGCCAAGCGCCCAGAAGCTTCAAAATTTTATCTGCGGGCGGGTCTCCTCTACTTGGACGGACACAATCGGCCCAAGGTCATAGAGTGCCTGGAGGCCCTCAAGCGATTGGGTGCCAAGAGCGACATGACACAACTGCAGAAGAAAATGGAGGGCGGCGTACCAAAATCGGAGCTGCCAGGCTGAACTCCGCCCTTACGCAAGATTTCGGCTCATTCCGCTGCGATCACCATGAAGGTCACGTCGTCTTCAAAAGGTCGCTCCCCGGCCCAGGTCTCGGCATCTTTGAAAAGGCCTTCAATGATTTCTTCAGGGGCGAACCGAGCCACCGCGAAGAACCGCGCGGCCATGTGGCCGTAGCCGAGCAGTTGACGTTGTGGGTCCATGCATTCGGGGAAACCATCAGAACAGAACAGCAGGCGATCCCCGGACTCAAGCTTCAGTTCTGTTTCGGTATAGTCGAAATGGCTGAGCTGTCCCAAGGGTGGGGCTTTGAGGGTGATTTCTTCCACCGTCCCCGAAGCGGCACGGAAGACCAAGGGTGGCGGCATTCCCGCCGATGAAATGTGAAGGCACGAGCCTTCGATGCGCGCCAGGATCAAGGCCATGTTCATGCGCTTGAGGCCCAGGCTGTGGATGCCATCGGAGATGCGCAAAAGCGCACCGGGCAAGGGCAGCAAGGGGGTCAGCGTCTGCACCAAGGCCTTCACCGCAGTGACCATCAGGCCTGCTTCAAGGCCATGGCCCGTGGCATCACCAAAGGCGGCCAACGTCGCGCCAGGTTCGCTTTTGAAATCGTAATAATCGCCGCCAACTTCGGTCGCTGTTCGCATCCCAAAGGCGATGGAAAGCCCGGGCAGTTGGGGCGGCGTGATGGGCAGCATGGAAAGCTGGATGCGGCGTGCCGCCTCGAGTTCCGCGGACTTGCGGGCGTCTTCAATCTCGATGCGGGCGCGATCCCGCTCCGCTGTCACCAAATGCTCGGTCGTATGAAGGCCCATCATGAAGGCCGTGATGGAGAAGCCTGTGAGAAACGTAATGGCGGCCACGGTGGGTACCGCCAGCAGATTCAAACCTGTCGTGAGCCGCACCAGGCTCACCGCAGCGGCCAGCAGCAGGGTATAGAGAACCATCACTTTGCCCAGGCTCGCGAGGGCCACTTGGAATGGGCTCAAGTCTGGGCCAGAACGAGCTTCAAACCAGGGCCCCAATGCCTCGAAACCTCCCCACATCGTCACAGAAAAAATCACGCAGATGATCAGGGACCCGCGCCATTCAGGAATCATCCCCACTGCGAAAAGCAGCAAGCCCAAGGCCATACCCATAAGGGTGGATTTCAGTAGGACTTTGAGGAGACGGGGCATGTTGATTTCAGTGTAGGCGCAGAAACGTGGCACCCAGCAATAGTTAGGGGCCAAAAAAACCCCTAACTATTGAGCCCGGATTTTGCGTTTGTGCTCATGGTCAGAAGGCATCAGGCCTCTGGCTTCAGGCTTCGTTGTTGATTTTGGATGGGCCATCTTGCACACATGCATGCGATA
>JAYVXV010000303.1:0-3567 GCA_043784905.1 Holophagaceae bacterium
TCCGCCACGGCCTTGGAGTTGGTGATGATCTCCATGGCGATGCCTTCGGGATTGTCCTTGGGCGCGGGCCCGACGGTGGTGGTACAGCTCGTGGCGAGCTTGGGCATCCCTTTGATTTCCACCATGCACATGCGGCACGTGGCCACAGGCGTCAAAGTCGGGTGGTAGCAATAGTGCGGAATATCAATGCCCGCCTGCTTACAGGCGTCCAACACTAAGGTGCCGACGGGCACCTCCTTTTCCATTCCGTTGATGAGCACCTTCGGCATGGCCTACCTCGAAGTTCCAGAATGAGGCATGGGCCTAGCCTCCGGCAACTAAGGGCTATAAGTGAATGCTCAGGGCGACCTCGGCCATGACGCCGCTCTTGCCCACGCCATCTACGTTCTGGGTTTGGACGCCCGCCAAATTAAACTCGACACTGTATTTGTCGGCGAGACGAACTCCGATGCCTACCACGGGCCGAATGGCCGTGGTGGTTGGGCCATTGATTTGCGAACGACTGCTGACACCACCGCCCAAATCCGTGGTGAGGGTGCGAACGGCCTTGAGTTGCGAGACCCGGAGCCCACCGTGGGCGTAGACATCATCCCGCCAAAACGTGTAGCGAAATAGGGCAGACGCGTAGTATCCGTCGGTCTTGTCGTTCTGGGAGCTGGACTTGCTCACCACCGTGGTGCCCGGGAAAAACCGATAGCCTCCATCGAACTCCAGGCTTTGGCGGTGGGTCAGGATGTAAGTCCCAAACATAGCCACCCCGAAATTTTTGGACTGTCCAACAAAGGCGCCTTCGGCACCGCTGAGATTGCCCGCCACCAATTTAAAGCCGGCATCCCAGGTTTCCTGAGCCTGGGCCTTAGGGGCCGCACAGGCGATCAAAAGAGCCGGAATCAACAGACGGTAACGCAGGTTCATGAGGTACTCCTTCCAATAGCATCCTGGAATCGCTCGGTATTTGCCAGCTCCCCTCCCATGCCCCAGGCAAACCATAGGTTCCTCAAGGTCAATCCTGCATGAAAGAATGATGGATTGGAGTTTTGCCATGCCCCGCGCTTTGCTTTCGGTCTACGACAAAACCGGCCTGTTGGATTTAGCCAAAGGGCTACGAGCCTTAGGTTGGGATCTACTGGCCACCGGCGGCACGCTAAAGAGCTTGCGTGAAGCGGGCTTCGACGCCATGGAGGTGGCGGATTATACCGGCGCCCCGGAATGTTTTGAGGGCCGGGTCAAAACCCTGCACCCAAAAATCCACGGCGGATTGCTCTTTAAGCGCGAGGTCAGCACGCACGTGAAAGACGCGGAGAGCCTCGGCATTGCGCCCATTGATCTCGTGGTCGTGAATCTCTACCCCTTCGAGGAAACCATCGCCAAATCCGGCGTCACGATGGATGAATGCATCGAACAGATTGATATCGGCGGGCCTTCGATGATCCGTAGCGCCTCGAAAAATCATAGCGCGGTGACGGTGCTGACTGCCCCCGCTCAATACGATGAATTCATCGAAAAGCAGAAGCGTGGAATTTGGTCGATAGAAGATCGCCGCCATTGTGCTTTGGCCGCTTTCCAACGCACGGCGGCTTACGATGCCGCCATTTCCGCGTGGATGGAACGCCAGCTCTATCCCGCATCTGCGGCTCATGAAGCGATGCCAGACCTCCTGGATCTGCGCCTCTCCAAGCGTCAAGGCGTGCGTTATGGCGAGAACCCCCACCAGCCTGCGGCCTTCTATGTTGCGTCTGGCGCCAAGGTCGAAGGCATCGCCGCCTGCGAGCAGTTGCAAGGGAAGGAAATGAGCTTCAATAATCTATTGGACGCCGATGCCACCGCGCGCATGGTCTGGCAACTCGAAGCCCCCGCCTGCGTCATCGTCAAGCACAACAATCCCTGCGGCGCGGCGGTGGCAGCGCATCCCCTGGACGCCTTTCACAAAGCCCTGGCAGGGGATCCGCTGTCCAGCTTCGGTGGCATCGTGGCCTTCAACCGCACCCTCGGTGTGGAGGTGGCCAAGGCCATGGCCCAAAATTTCTGGGAAGTGATTTTGGCGCCAAGTTTCACCGAAGACGCCTTGGCAATCTTCGCCGCGAAAAAACAATTGCGACTGTTGAAGACCCCCAACCGCTGGCCATTATCAGCCTCGGGACTGGATCTTCGCAGTATCGGCGGCGGCTTTCTCGCGCAACGCCCCGACGACCAATTCTCGCCCTTCGAGCATTGGGAAGTGAAAGCCACCGGCACCGGCCCCAAACCCACCCAAGAAGATTTGGTGCTCGCCCAGAAACTCGCCAAAGCCGTGAAGTCCAATGCCATTGTGCTCGTGAAAGATGGCGCGGCCGTGGGCATTGGCGCGGGCCAGATGTCACGAGTGGACAGCGTGGACATCGCTTGTCGAAAGGCCGGTGAGCGTGCCAAGGGATCGGTATTGGGAAGCGATGCCTTTTTCCCCTTTCCCGATGGGTTGGAACTCGCCGCCAAGCACGGGGTCCGCGCCTTTGTAGAGCCCGGTGGCAGCCTCCGCGACCCCGACGTCATTACCGCCGCCCAGAAGCTAGGCGTGTGGCTCTTCTTCAGCGGTATGCGGCACTTTCGGCACTAACGCGATGAAAAACAAACGCAGAGAACACAGAAAAAAATGGAGGGTCTCAGAGAAAGAATTCGTGGTCTCTGCGCACCTCGGTTTCTCTGCGATTTCTGCGAGTGTTTTTCTCTCTCCTTGGAACAACCATGAAAACCTCTGAACTCCGTAAACGCTTCCTCGACTACTTCGAAAAGAATGGGCATCGCCGCGTGGCGTCCAGCTCGGTGGTGGGGCCCGCCGACGATCCCACGGTGATGTGGACCAACTCCGGCATGATCCAGTTCAAGGATGTGTTCCTGGGCAAGGAGAATAGGGACTACACCCGCGCCACCAGCTCGCAGAAATGCCTTCGTGCGGGCGGCAAACACAACGATCTGGATCAGGTGGGCTTCACCGCCCGGCATCACACCTTTTTTGAGATGCTCGGCAATTTTTCCTTTGGTGATTACTTCAAAGCCGATGCCATCCGCTTCGCCTGGGATCTGGTGACGGGACCGCAAAGCGAAGGCTGCTTGGGCATTGATCCATCGCGCCTTTGGGTCACGGTATTCGAAGGTGCCGATGGCGTGCCCGCTGACACGGAAGCCGAAGCGATGTGGAAGGCCGCAGGCGTAGCGCCGACGCGCATTAAGAGCTACGGCAAGAAGGATAATTTTTGGCAGATGGGCGACACGGGGCCTTGCGGACCCTGCTCTGAAATTTTTTATGATCGTGGCGAACATTACCCCGGCGACGCTGAGCCCAACGGCGAAGGCGACCGCGTGATGGAGATCTGGAACCTGGTCTTCATGCAGTACGTGCGCGATGCCCAAGGCAACCTGTCGCCCCTGCCCAAGCCCAGCATTGATACGGGCATGGGCCTAGAGCGCACGGCCTCCATCCTTCAGGGCAAAGACAGTAACTACGAGATTGATCTCTTCGAGCCCATTTTTAATGCCATCTGGGAATCTATCGAAGACCCGGCCCTTCCAGACGATGCCTTCTCACGGCAT
>JAYVXV010000304.1:0-31159 GCA_043784905.1 Holophagaceae bacterium
CCGGCGGTGTTCTTCCATCAGGGCGATGGCCTGGGTCCTAGTTAGAGTGGTGTTGATGTAGGCTCTCATTTCGATTCCTCCTTAACGCGCTTGTTTTTCGGTTTAGAGAACGTGGAACATTCGCGTCCGCATCGGGGCTGTCAAGGGGTTAATAAAATTAAAAATGCGGCTTCGGCCTGGGCTGGGACTACGCCATTCCCAAGCGCCCGGAGCCGGGCCACGCGACCAGGAACGGTTTTCGATGCACAGGTGCGAGGCGGCTCGTAGTCGTGCTGCTCTGGTCCGAGGCCCCTAGGCCAGCCGGGCCAGGTGCCGGGGCAAGGATGGGCCGGGTCAGACCAACCAACAGGCCAATTCATCAAGATTTCAACCCACGCCGGATTCAACGCTCCGCCCGCCTGGTTCGGCAACTGGTCCCCTGAATTTGGGGCTTGCGCGGCGCGTTTCTGGCGGGATACTCCGTTTGGATCGTTTGGATGGCGGAAGTCGCGGGATGTGGGGGTTGCCCATGTCGCCTTGGCGATGGTTGTGGCTAGATCATCGCCTCCAGCGCCCTCACGGCCCGTCCTGGCGTAATCTGGACCCGAAGGGGCAGACTTGGGAGTCGGCCAGTTGTGGAGGTTCACCGCAGTCTGGAGATTTGCCCCATTCCCACCAGTCCGCTCGGACCCCGGGATAGCCAACTTATCCCGGTGGGCCTTCAAGTTCTTGTTTACCTCTGTCGCCACAGGCGTGGGCCAAGGTGCCATGACCTGCCCCGTGAGGGTGAGCCGTGGCTTATCGGGGTTCCCGTTGTCGAACTGATAGGCTCCACACTCATGTCCCCGTGGCGTCATCCACGCGCCACCCAACGGCGAACCATCGAAGCCGCCCGTGCGGTGCCCCAACATCGGAAGCGCCGATAGGCAGCCACGCAGCGTCAAACCCGGCATCGGCCAAGGCTCCTGTGACCACGGCGACGGCTCGTTCCTCGGCTCCTTCATTGATCCAGGCGTCTTCGTCCTCATTCGCCTGAACAGGGCTGGCAGCGGAAACAATCCCCCCGACGTTCTCCAGGAAAATGAGTCGCGCTCCGCTATCGACTGCAACCCGGAGGAGGTCGAAGAATAGGCCGCTTCGAGTGCGCTCACCAGCTTGGTCGTGGAGTCCTGTCCGCTTGCCGGCGACTGACAAATCGGTGCAAGGAAACCCTCCAACCACCGAGTCAATTCGGCCTCGGAGGAGATGACCGTCCAGGGTTGTGATGTCGCTCCAGATTGGGGCGGCATCGAGGAGCCCGTCCCGCATCCGCGCTTGGAGGATGGCCTGCGCGCTCTTGTCGTTTTCGCACCAGAGGACGGTGCGGGGAGCGTAGCCGAGGGCACAGAGAGCGCCATGGACCCCTCGATCGAGCATCCCTGCGCCGGAGAAGAGAGAGAGGATTCTGATTTCGGGCATTGATTCTCCATGAGTCACTGTCCTGGGCCTGGAAGGGCCGTTTTTTCGTCTTGAGGCTCCCCATGCCCCCGTGACCCGCCAGAAGACGAACGGGCAGTAAGAAAGGCCGGTTCTGGCTCGTCTGGGGGGTAATCCACGTCGAGATCAAAGTTGGGGAGCGGCCCATCCATGGCATAGGAACCTTGGGGGGCCTTTGGCAGCGGCATACGACCGGGCACTATCCGGGGGCCGCGATCCTGGACCCGCGCAAACCAGCGCCCGAGGTACGCAGGCATGCCCTGGTGGGTTTTCTGGTGGTTCGGGTTGTCGAGGAGCCACTGCTTCGCCCGAAGGGCTTCAGCGAGCACGCCAACCCCTGGGAAGGCAACAGACCACTCCTCAACCTTCGCCTCGGTGAGAGCCCAGGCCTTCGAGCCTTGACCCTTGCAAGGAAATTCCAGGACGGATTTCGAGGGCGGTGGCGAGCCCGGCTTTTTGGGCTCGGCACAAACTCTGTTTTCTTTTTGTTCTTTTGGTTTGGTTAGGGGAGGGGCATGATGAGGCCATCCCCGCCAGGGCCGTAATACTTCTTCTTGGATTGTCATGGCTGGGCCTCGTGGCGTTTCTGTTTCATTGATTTCGGCTTGGATGTTTGGGTAGGGCATGGCTCTATCTCGCCACTTTTCGACGACTATTGGTGATAGCTAGGGCCTCCGCGCCTGTGGCGTCGGGAAACTCCATGTCGAAGGCGCCACAGAACAGATCGGCGTGTTTTCGGTCCGCAATCAAAGCAAGGGGTGTCATCGCGGGCGTCCCGGAAACGGTCACGGTGCGGATTGAAACCATGTAGCTGGCGCCAAGCGCCTGGTCCTTCCCGGTGCGCGTCATGTCGAAGATAGGGCGGGTCACTGGACCTCCTTGATTTCAACAAAGGCGACACCGCTTTTGACCATGCCGAGTTTCCGTGCGACACCGAGGCTCACGTCGAGTTCTCGATCCGGGAAGATTTTTTTGTCTGGTCCAAAATCCGAAACGGTTACCGGCACCCATGGAAAATTGGGGTTTACTCGGAGCATTAAGCGTGTACCCCGTGGGTAGTCCCGCGATGCCACGGTCATGGCGAGTGGGTTCTTTAATCCTCGTGCGTACCAGCCTGCCTTGACGATTTTCAGTGGTGCGAAGAGTAAGGGTGCAATAACCATTATGGGTTTTATTTTCATCGGCGCCAACTTTTGGGAGGTGGATTCGGAGGGCCAACCGAATCCGGATTTGTTTCTCGTTCCCGCTCACGGAAGCTGAAGGATGCGAGGTCCGCAGTGAGGTGGATGGAGCCAAGTGGGCCATTGCGGTTCTTCGCCAGGGTTAGTTCCGCCGTGTCGTCCAGTGCGCCAGGTTCAGCCTCTAGGTCGGGCTTGCGGTGCATGAAAATCACGATGTCCGCGTCTTGCTCGATAGAACCGCTCTCGCGTAAATCGGACAGCTGGGGGCGTCCCCCTTGGCGCTTCTCAACTTCACGGTTGAGCTGCGACAAAAGCACGATTGGTATTGCACGGTCCTTAGCTAGGATCTTCAACGAACGGGTCATTTCGCCCACTCGGATGGATTCGGATTTCTGCCGGTTTCCATCCTTGTTCCCAGTCATCAACTGGAGGTAGTCCACGACACCAAGGCCAATGGAACCGTAGCGGGCGATGGCGTGGTCGAGTTGTGCGCGAATCTCCATCGGTGTGATTTCGGCTTGATCGTTGATGAGCAATGGAAGCCCCTGAAGGTCCACCTTCGCTTGATAGAGTTCCCGCCATTCCTCCTGGCTGATTTGCCCGGTGGCGAGGCGGTGGCTTGGGATGTGTGTCTTCCGGGAGGCAAGGCGAGTCCAAACCTCTTCACTGGACATTTCGAGTATCCAAACGGCGGCCGTGGAGTGCCTGTTCGCGGCGTGTTCGGCCCACTGGATGGCTAACGCGGTTTTCCCGATGCCAGGGCGCGCCGCCAGGACGATCAACTGGCCCGGCTTGAAACCTCCCCCTAGCATTCGGTCCAGTTTTGGGATGCCGGTAGGTAGACCGGGCAGGGAGCGGCCCTCGGCAACGTCTTGAATGCGCTTCATGGCGGCTTCGCCGACCGTGTGAAGGTAGTTGAGGCCTTTCTTGCTGCCGCCCTGGATCATGCCCATGATCCCGGACGTAACTTCCTCGATAATTTCTTCCGGCGACACCTCCTCGGCTGCGGCGCGGCGAGACATCTGGGCGCCCCACTGGATCAGTTCTCGCAGCTTGCGCTTGCGGCGCAAGATATCGGTCAATACCGAGGGGCGGCCAACCTCTTCAGCACTCAAAAGCTCGACCAATCCGGCGAAGTTCCCAATCAGTTCAAAGGTTCGCTGGGTTTTCATCTCGTCGCGGAGCGTCATGGCGTTGACCTCGCCGCCCTCGCTCATGATCTTCACGAGGGCACGGAATACAGCGCGGTGCTGTGGGGCCATGAAGTCTTTAGCCTCCATGCCAGAGACTATTTCACCGGCCATGGTTTCATTGCCGGGGGCGCAGAGAGTTGCCAGCAGAGACCGCTCTGCTACCACGTCTTCGGGGAGATTGTCCGGGAGGTGGACCGTCATGGTTTCTCCCATTTATGATGCGACAAGTGCCAGTGATGGCACGTCAAACACTTGTAGACATAGAGCCTGTAGCCCTCTCTCTTGCTAGTCCTAGCCGCCACAGCGAGGGCTAATTTCCTGTTTCTGATTTGGAGTTTTTCTTCACATCTCATCCAGGTGCCCCCTCCAGACAAGGGATTCCCACACCAGGAGATTTCTGCGACGTGCGGCGGGGCGCATGGACTTCCGAACCCGGCCAGTGGACTGGATGATCCCTTTGAGGGCGGCTTTGTTGAAGCTCGCGCCGATGGAATTGTGGTGCTCTACTTCCACGAGACGGCCACCCAGGACCAACCACAGTTCATCGCTCGTGAACTGGGGATACAGCAGGGCGCAACTGTAAATCGCGTTCCAGATGCGCTCCTCGTTCAACTCTGCCCCGAGGGCCAGGGCCATCCCTGTGTCTCGTGAGGCTTCACCGGCTGGAATATCAAAAAGCGGCCCAAAGGTCTCAGGGGTCATCGTGAACCCCCAATAGTTCGCAGGAACCAGGCCTAGCATTATCCGAAACGGTTATGGGTAGGCACGGGTAGCCCGAGTGTCCTTCCGACGAAGGAAGGGGCCTTTCCCGCGAGTTTTGGGTTAGCACGCCCCGCAAGTTTTGGGTTAGCACGCCCTTGGCGTAGGGAAGCCAGGGCGGATCTCCCCCCGCTGCGAGCGGGGTCATTGAGAAGAAATTCTGCGGCGCCTTGATGAACTCGGTGCGGTCGTGGAGATAGTCCTGGTAGGCGCGGATCAGTAGGGGCTCGTCCCAGGCTGGGTCCAAGCCCATGATGTGCTCCAGCCTTTGGCAGAGTGGGGACATGTCGCAGGTGATCGTGCGGTGATCCCCGCCGGGCTCGAATTTCGGGGCGATGCTGTCCTTGATGACAAAAGCAAGATCCACGGCGCGGTCACTGAAGCCCTTCGAGGTGTACCGCTGGGATTTTTTGTTTTGCTTTTCAGGCCCCGCTACCCCAGCGACTTTCTTTTCCGAACGAAGTGAGGTTTCTTTTTCTTTCTTTTCTTTTTCTTTCTTTTCTTCTTCTTTTACATCTTCCTCTTCCTGTTGTGACGATCCGTGACGCACTGTGACGATCCGTGACGCAGCGTGACGCTCAGCGTGACGCGACCTATAGCGCATGGAACGCTCTGCGGATAGTTCACGCTCCTGCTCTATAGACTTCAATTTCCTATACCTGTTGTAGTTGATGAGTTCCCATCCACCGGAAATCACCTCGATACGCCTCCCATCAGCCTCTTTTGAGCGACTATAGGGGTCCGGGGCCAAAAGTAGGGCCAGCGCATCCTCGCATTGCGTGAGGGTCACTCCAGCAGCTTTGGCTAGGCCTGGCACGGAGGCCTGGACCGATCCGTAAGGGTCAGCCATGGCGAGCATCGTGACCCACACAACCTTGATGTGAAGCCCTTCTTGCCAGATTGTTGAATGGATAATCGAATCGAAAACCTTGACGTAGTGCGCCACCGTTTCTCCCGTGATTTAGCGTGACTGTCACGGAGTACCGTGACGGTTAACTCACCCTCTTTGCATATTGGGAGCCGTCAATCCGGCCCGAAGGCTTCTACGGTGATGGTCGTCCGCATCTCAGCCCTGGTCCTGACGCGCTCCTGGGTGTACACCGCCTCCAGGTGTGATTCGTCGTCATCCCAGATGAGCTGGAGCCCGGCCCAACAAGTGACTCCTCCGGTCTTCTTGTTCTTCACTGTGCGAGGGCGCCGCAGGTTGTCGAGCAGCATTTTGGCCCCGCCTGTGAAGTTGTCTTGGTCGAGGATCTGCACCGCGTATCTGGTGAAGGTGACGCGGCGCTTCTCGCCCTCCTTCGCTTTGGGTGCGGCTGGAATTTTGTGCAGTTCACGCTGGCAGAGCATCCACCAATCGGTCTTCAACCGGGCTTGATCCGAAAAGTGCATCCGGTTCAAGGCGTTGAGCCCTGGTGAGGCTTGAGGGATAGATATGGTGATGAGGTGCTTCATCTGGCCCTCGCTGCGACCTTCTGGGCCTCGGCCTTCACATCCCTGGAACGCGGTGATAATTGTTTCCGGTACCACTCCATGAAATCCGAGAGGTAGAACACTGCCTTTCTGGTAAGAGGATCAATACTGTGAGGGGCACCAGCCGCAATCGCACGTTTGATGAGCCGGGGATGTGTTTTACGTCCTCGAAACTCAGTGAGAGCGGCGGCTAGTTCAACAGAGTTCATGGGTTTTTCTTCGGTCATTTCGCACCAGTGGTGGATGTCTGTTCTTGATTCATGAGCACCTCAGAAAGGGACATCGTCGGGGTACTGGTACTCGTTGGCGGCAAGGTGCTCATCGAACGATTCGAGGCCCTTGGAATTTTTCTTCGGCGGATCAAGCCAGATCACGCGCTCCGCCTTGATCGCGTTCTCGGTGTAGGTGTTCTTGCCGATCTTTCGGGTCCGGCTCGTGAGCCGCCCGGAGACGAGGACGCGGCGCCCTGGCTTTCCGAATGCCAGGACGTTGTGACCCAGGCGCCCGTTGCAGTAGACGGTGAGGTAGTAGACGACCTTGCGGCTTCCCGCGCCCTCTTCGCCTGACTTGAAATACTCGTGAGACGCAACGGCGACCACGCAGTTTTTGTCAGTCAGGCGTCGAGGTTCGCGGACGATAAAGCCCTCTACCCATGCGCCAGAGGTCATGGAGTCGTTAGTGCGTGTTGGTCCATCCATTCAGCTACCCACTGGCGGGCGGTCCTCGAAAATGGGCTGGAGTCCGGTTTGTCACCCTGCTTGATGTAGCTGAAAAACCTCTCCGCAGGCCTATGTGGGTCCGGCTTGATGCCTTCCAGGGCGAGATATGAGCAGTGGCGCATATTCGCAAGAGTGCCTACCAAGCAGGCGCATCTGCCCTCATAGGTACTGCCGTTGACTTCCCCGTTTTCGATTGCAGCAAGTAATCCACACACCTCGTCTTGGGTAAGGTTGAGAATTTTAAACAGGTCTTCTTTGATTTGTTGTGACGAGAACTTGTTGATCGAAAAGCCTTCGGGGAGCTGGGTGATGCCGGTGCCACTGAGGTACAGGTCACCGCCGACGCTGAGGCCTTCGGGGAGCTGGGTGATGCCGGTGCGACTGAGGTACAGGCCACCGGGATAATTGAGGGGAGCTTCTGTCCCGTTAGGGAGTATCCAGGTTGTTTTCTCAGTCATGCCGCACCTCCTGGGATCTCGGCGCCTTCAGCGCGGAGCCAATCGAGTTTCTTCGCCTCTACTGCTCCAAGATCACCCTCACACTCCTCCATCCAACCCTCAATGAGAGAGGCGATGAACGCTTCACAGTTCTCTTTGGGCACGGAGGATTTCAGCAGGTGCGCCAGCATGGCGTCACCCATGCTTGGAGCGTCAGCCACAGATTTTGACCGCTTCTTCTCTAGCGCGTCCTTGATGATGTTGGTGTATTTCGTGATGCCCGGAATGGCTTTGGCGCGGTCATTATTGTAATGGCCCGTCCATTCAGCGTGTTTCAGTTGGCGCTTTTCCTCTGGCGTGTTGGCCTCAACCAAGATCGAGTCCATTGCTTGAAACAATGATTCCCAAACCTCATCCCTATTTACTGGGAGCGAGGCCTCAGCCGCCTTGATTTCCGCGACAGAGAGAACTCCCGCAATCTGACGAGCGCCAGGAACAGCCACGTCCTCCACAACGACAACCCCTCCTGGCGTTGCAGTGCTCCCGAAGTCTTCAGGGGTGTAGGACAGGCCGCCCAGCGCGTCCGGGCAGCTATACCGGGCATTACTGGAAATACATCGGTTTAAGATCATCGTGCGCTTGTATTTCTGGTAGTTCTCCTTGCCAAGTAGCCCTGCGGCCTTCGCGTCCTGTTCGGTGTAGGTTGTGGTGTGGGCAACCCCGGTGTCCGCACGGGTGATCCTGACGATGGCCTTGACATCGGAACTCTCCAGGATTTCGACCTTATGGCCCCTGCCTTGGATGAGGGCGATCAACCCCTTACCGCCCATGACCGGCTGGCCTTGGATCACATCTATCCAGGTAACGGCTGCGGTAGGAGGGATGCCTAATTCTTTGCCCATCTGGAGAATGACGAAGAGCTGTTCTTTTGTTTTCCCCTTGTAAAGCCCCGAACGGAAGAAGTTTTCGGCCAGGACAGCAAGGCCCGTGAAGTGTTCTGGATTGTACATATCCATCACATTCCGCGGCTGGGTAACGGGGCCGCTGGGCGCGGGTGTGTTCATTTGTCCTGGTTGCATTACTGCTCCTCGATAGTGGTGAAGAACTCTGGGTAGGCATCAGCCACAGCGCGGCGAATCGCCGCGCTGCGGGCGGCCAGGAGTTGATGTTCAGGAAGGGTGTCGTCGAAGGCGCGGGCGTAGCGCGTCCCGTTGCGGTGACACACAACGGACCCTTCGTTGATCTCGACACTCCCATGGTTGTCGCGTACCAGTAGGTCCAAGGCATACAGGCTAACGATCTGGCGGGGCATCACTCCCCCCAGTTGAATCGGGGCGTGAGCGTGTTGGAGACTTTGAGGTACTTGGAATAAGTGTCGGGGTCCATCGCCTTAAACCCTTTGGAGTCGAATGTCTCCTTGGTTCCGGGCGAGAGGGTGACTCGGAAAGATCCTGCGCGGAAGTCAGTCAGGCCAGCGCCAGCCATGGTTTCCTTGAATTGCTTCTTGGCGGCTTCCAGCTCTTCAGCGGGCTCCGCGATGGCATCTTCAAGGGCCTTGATCTCATCAAGCGCATGGGTCAGATCGGCCACAAGCACGGGGTCTGGGCCATCAGCCGGGGCTTCCGCCATGCGAAGCGTGAAGGCTTCACAGTCGCCACGGATCGGGCACTTGGAGCATCCCCAAGAACGGTCAGGTTCGCCTTCGGGCAGCGTCTCTTCGGCCAGGTGGTGCGCCATGACGGCTGCACGGTGCTCCATGGCCTTGTATCGCTCCGGGTCAAACTCGATCAGTCGCGGCTCGATGTTCGCCATGTTCGACGAATCCACCAGCACTAGCAGCGTCCCGTCCGGCGTGTCGGCCAGCGCGGATTCCACGGTGGCTTGATCCTCGTACCAGACCCGGAGGCCCTTCTTTATGTAGCTGCGGAAGGCGTTGGGATCGGCGGTCTTGATCTCCAGTGCGTACCGTTTCCCATCTAGGGTCACCACGCCATCAGGGTGGCAAACCAAGGGCAGTGTCTTGTGGCGGAGGTCCAGTTGCTTCTGGCCGGTAGATTTCACCGCACCAGCAGGGAAGGCCTCACGCACGATCTGGACGCAGGCATTCTCTAGGGCGGTGCCGCGCAGCATTCGGCCCGCGCCATCCACGTCAATGGCCGTCTCGTTCAGTTTGCGATGGACCACGAGGCGGGAACACATCCCAACCTCGGACGCGCCGATTACCTTGTTTCGGTCCTGGAATCGGCCCTTGGCGAGAAGATCAGGAACGGCGGCGACGAGTAGATTTCTAACTTCGTCGAGGTTCAGCATCGGCGACCACCTGCGGAGTAAACAGAGGCGTCCTTCGTGTGATCCATCGCAACCAATGGCCTCGGCAGGCCCAGGAAAGCGGCAAGGCGAACCAGCAGGGGCCAGGATAGACGAGACGACCCCGCCGTCCGGGGCAGCGAATCCCTATTGCGTGGAATAATCCCTAGGAACTGGTCTAGGAAATCATGTACGTCGTCCATTTCTCTCTCGGCTGCGACTTCACGCGACTTGCAGAGATCCGCCCGGGTCTCTGCCTGAGACGCTGATAGCTCCGCGAGACTATGGAGGATGCCCAACTCGCGCTCCAACTCTTGAAGCCGTGCATGGGCCTTGGAAAGCTTCTTGGAGAGGCCTTCAATCTTGAGTCCCGCTGGCCCCTTGGGGCGGGGCGTATTCTTCTTCGCTACCGACATGGGCGTGTCTCCTCAAAACGTTGAGCCAATTCCCCGACCGTCCGACAATCAGACAAGCGGATCTGGCGCGGTTGAATCCCGGGGCCTTCAACCGATATGGTTTTGTCCCTTCGGATGCGGACAAGTAGGCATGGCGTAGCCTGCCCGTGTTGAAACAGGTCTTGAAGCATGGGTTTCTCCAGTGGATTGTTGGCTGGCGGCTTGTCAGCTACAGATCAGTCTAAATCGTTTCGGTTTTAAAACAAGTGGCATTACCATTTTCGGTTTAATCCAGGCAAGCGGAAACAAGGGAGTAGACCGCACCCCTAGTATTTCCCTCGCATGAAAGGACACCGCTCTCTGTGAACCGCTTGAGGACAGGCCTCACGATCTTGTCTCTGTTCCAGGTTCTAGAGAGTTTGTCCATGATCTCAACAGCGGGAATATCGCCCAACTCCTCGAACATAGACAGGATCTCTCGGGCGCAGTCCATTCGTTGCCGGGCAATGTGCGGGTCCTCACTCGCCGGGATGTCGATGGCCGCACTAACGGTGGGGCTCCCGTCCCGGTTGAACAGCGGCTCGCCATCAGGCGGGGGAGCCGGTGCGTTCTCGTAGATGCCCATGGCAATGAGGGCATTGATGTGGCGGAGCACCTTTAGCCCCTTGGACGCATGGGCCTCGGCATCAGCGATGTCCTGGGGGCTTGGAGTCTTTTTTACCAGCAGTACATGGGCTTCGTGGAACCCGCGTATTGCGTGGTCAATTCCTAACATTGTGACCCCTTGTCGTGTTTTGGCGAAAGAATGTTGCATTTGGGAAAACCATGACGTATTCTTTAGCGATCATCAAAACCGTTTTGTGCCCTACCTAGTAGGCTAAGGCGAATCTATGCTTGGTCAAGGAGAGAATGTGTGTTCTCAGAAATATGGCGAGGGATAAAATGACGACCAAGACTCCAAACGGCAGGACGAAGTGGGTACGGGAGAAGATGGGCCTTATTCAAAGCCAGTTTGGCACTCCGATGGGGGTCTCCCAGGCCACTGTCAATCGGTGGGAATCCGGGGAAACGCCCATCGAATTGTCACAAGCGCTTCTGATGGAGTCCGCGCACGGCATACGAAAGGAATGGATTCTGACCGGTGAGCGCCCGGTGTGGGTTGAACATGGCGTGGCTACCCCTTCTGTGGCGCATCGTTTTGTGATGAGGCCCATGTTGGGGGGTAGTTTCCTAGAGGAGGGTGGCAACCCAAGCCTTGGGCCGATGGATGCTATGTATCCGCTCCCGGTGGATTTCGCGGAACGGGTGCTGGGTGATTCAGGCGGCGGCACCATCGGGGATCTCTTCTACTGGCGCGTCGAGGGCGCCTCGATGGAGCCGACAATCAGAAGGGGCGAACTAATCCTGCTGAATTGTTCCGAGCCTGCGACAGATACCATCTCTGCTGGCGGAATTTACCTAATTTCACGCCATATCAATGAATCCACCGCCCGACTCCGACGGCTCTGGTGGGACAAACACGCCGAATTGGTGCGGGCTTCCAGCGACAACAAGGCCTACCCATCCTTCACGCTTCCGGGTAGACCGGAGGAACTACAGCCATTGATCTGGGGCCGGGCGTGTTGGTTTGGCCGATATTTGCTGGACGAGGCGATAGTACCGGGGGATTGGTGACATGGCGAAATCCAAGGGTCCGGCCTTCAGGAATTGTCTAGCGAAGGTTGGGAAGGTCTGGCACTTCCGGTTCAAGATAGGGAAGAAGCCCCAGCATGGTTCCACCTTCTGCCAGGACAAAGAATCCGCGGTCATTTGGCTAAAGGCACACCGCGACAGCTTGAACCTCAAGACCGTGGGCATCTCGGCCGATCCCGCCTACACCCTGAAAGAGACCCTGGATGAGTGGGTGAAGACTCACAGACGGACGCGGGCAAAATCCTACGTTGATGGGGTCGAGAGTGTGATTCGGTTGCACTGTGTCCCGCTGCACGATGTCCCGCTCCGGGCCATCACGACGCGGGCGGTGGAAGGCGTCATCTCGGCCTACCCTGGGAACGCCGGAGGCGTGGCATACCTGCTGCGCTACTTACGGCGGCTCTGTTTCTGGGGCGGGCTAGAGAGATTGCCCTACAAAGTGAAGGGGCCGACCATCCAGGAGAATCCAAAGCCCTGGTTGGACCAATCACAGATGGGCCTTTTCTTGAAGGAACTTGGGAATGTTGTGCGGATTCAGCGGGCGGGGCCATCGAATGACGTGGTGGAAATGTGCCGGTTCATCCTGGGGCTGGGGCTCCGGGAGGATGAAGTCCTGACGGCCCGAGTCGAATGGTTGGACCGTGTGCGGTGGCGGTACACCCCCGGCAAGACCAAGAGCGGGAAGGCGCGGGAACTGATGGTCCCGGACCACCTAAGAGAAGAATTGGATACCAGGTGCGAAGGGAAAGGGCCAGGCCTCCTATTCCCTGGAAGGTTCGGCCAGAAGCGAAAGCGGGCGTACCTGTTGCCATTCGTCCAAATGGCTGGGGACCGCATGGGGCTCCACGGCCTGACGCCACATCGGCTGCGCGTGAGTTGGGCAACGATGATGCACGAGCGCGGGGCATCACTGGCCGTAATCCAACGGGCGCTGGGCCATGTCTCCGTTAAAACGACAATGCTCTACGTCAAAGCAAGTTGGGTAGGTCTTGAGGCTGCATCGGTTGGGCTCGGAGAGGTTATGCAAAACGGTTTCAGCGCCCTTTCTGGGGTAACAGAAAGGGAACCACGAGTTCCGGCTGGTGCCACGATAAACTAGCAATGGCGCGGTTCTATGAAAATCAGATACACGCCTGGAAAGCGTGTAAAGGTGCAAGCCTTTCGGGGGTTCGAATCCCCCACTCTCCGCCACCAAAGCCCCGTCACCATTAGGTTTCGGGGCTTTTCACTTTTTGCCACTTCAGCCAAAAATAAGCGTTGTTGGGTCAAAATTGATCATGATAAGTCCAATGTTTGAACGGGAATTGCTATCTGGGGTAACAAGAAAGGACACATAAAAAAGAGCCCTTGAAGGGGCTCTGGCCGTGGTTATCGAGCGGCTAGGCTCCGCGCCATCTGGAACGAGCGGCGGCGGGGCTCATGGCGGCGTAAGCCCGAGGGCGTCGTAGGCGAGGGCCTCAGCGGCGGGGCTATAGGTCTGATACCAGACCCGGGCCTTGCCGTGCCACCGGAAACCGGCGTCCCTGATGCGCTGGATCATCTCCGGGCCTGGATGGGTCGGGAAGACGATTTCCAGGCCGCTGTGCTCGACGTTGTAGCGGATGCAGGCGCCCGTGGCGGTTTCGGGGGAAAGGGTTCCAATGTGCATGGGGGGTCTCCTGTTGTGCGAGTTGACCCCCGGGGCCTAAATTTTTGAGCCGCGTGGGGTATGAGTTGTTTAGGCGACGTTCAGGGCCAAAAGGACGGTATTGACGTTGGTTCCCTGGTCCGCAAAGGTCCCCGGGGGCAGAACCTCCCAGGTCCCGCCCGCAGCCTCAACGATGGGCCGGAGCTTCGCATTCTGGCGCGGGCCATTGGCGCAGATCGCCACAAGGCGACCGCCTGGGCGTAGGAACTTCAGCGCGTGTTCGATGTGCTGGATGTCCTGGCCATTGGAAAACGGGGGGTTCATCAAAACTTTGTGGAAAGTCCCAAGGATCTCCGGGGTGCATTCCAGGAAGTCGGCGCACTCTACGAGGTTTGATGTCTGAGGGCCAAAGTGATGATTAACCACCCGGAGCCGGTCGCAGAGCGACGGGTTGATCTCGACAGCCTGCAATCTCGCAACCTGGCGCCCCTGTAGGATTTCCCAGACAAGGCTTCCGGTTCCCGCGCTGGGTTCGAGAATCGAATCTGTGATGTGGATGTCGGATTCCTCAATCATGCGGGCGGCAAGGTGCGCGGGCGTCGGGAAGAGCTGCGGCGCGCTGATGACTTGAATCCCGGCCCTCAAGGTCTCTTTCATGTTCTCAAAGGCACCGGCCTCTGGCTTGCTGAAGCTCTGCCGCGCTGGCTCCTCCGGCGCGGTCGCTGTGCCCTGCCCAGCCTTCAGGGCCTCAAAATCAGCCTTTGACATGATCCCCGTCAACTTGTCGAGCTTCACGGTTCGAGGGAAGTCGCGGCCACCATTGCCCCAGTTGTCCAGGACGGTAACAGATACCCTGTTTACCTTCTGAATCTCCCGCCAGCCTGGGCCAACCCAACATTTAACGGCCCCGCCCAGCTCGGGCTTCACTTGGTCGGCGATGGTTCCGCCGGATTCAGCCAGCAGCGCCCGTTCGTAGGTCAGGCGGTTAGAAAGGTGGGCGATCCAGCGCTCGGCGCGGTCAATACTGGCCCGGTGGCAGGCCTCGGCGATGTCGCGGGCCTGCTCCGGGGCAAGGAAGCCTCCAGAATGCTCGGACCCGCCCAGGGCGCTCCAAAGGCACATTGGGCCCTCGTAAACGTGGACACCCTCGGGCCGGGGGTATTCGGCCACAGGGAAGCATTTAGACACGTTGTCCCTGTTGGTGATGGCCAGGGCCCGCTGTAGAAAGGTGGTTTCCCCGCCATCCTTGCGTTTCATGCGGGCGCCATCATTAGCCCAGAGGGTCAAGAACCGCTGGGCCTCAGCCAGGGTGCGCTCCTGCTTCCGCTTGTCGGCCTCAAGGGTTTTGATGCGACGGGAGCGCACGTCTGGCTTTTCCTTGTGCTTGGCATGGCGAAGCGCTCCAGCGGCCCGGTCCTGCCAATATTTGGCCGTGTCCCACATCTTCACGGCCTTCCTCATGCCGTTTTCGATCCGCTCGGCATCCTTCCGGGCGTGGCGTTCGGAGTGGTGGCCTACCAGGATCGGCTGGCCCAAGGGGATACCTCCGGCGATGGCTTCGACCGCGGCCTGAGCCTGGACGGCATCCGCGGCGCGGTTCTCCTGGTAGCCCTCGAAGCGTTCCGAGCGCTCCTCAGCCCGCTCAACTAGGCTAGTGTCCTCGTCTCCGATTTCTCCAGCCAACTGCTCCAATAGGTCGGCCCGTTCCGGGGTCCATGCTGGGGTCACAAAGAGGCCCTGTTTTGCGGCCCAAACAAAGCCCGCGCCCCTTACTTGTTCGTAAGTTCCCGGGTCCAGGCGCTCGGAGGAGTAAAGCCGCAACTTGTTGTCTTCCGGGGAATAGGTGGCGGTCAGCATGGCAGTGTCTCCAAATAGGCGGCGATGGCTTGGGCTTCAGCCATGTTCTGGGTTCGGCTGTAGTCCTTGCCTTTGAAGGTGATAAGGACGGGCCAGCAAGAACCGGCATAGCGGCCCGGGCGGGTGATCGTGACGGGTTCGACCTCGGCGGAAGGCTCCGTGGGTAGTTCCTCGGCCATCCGCTGCGCGTGTTCAGTAGTTACAGGGTCCAGTTGCGTGAGGGCTTCAGCCAAGGCGCGGGCCTCGGGTTCGCTCTGATATTCCGACCCTAGCCCAACTCTTCCCGTGTTCGCGGATTCCGCAAACGTCACGCGGGAAAGGCCGCTGGGGGTTGGTTCGACCATGAAGCGGGTGAATGGTTCGGGTTCGACAGGCGCAAGCGGCAGCTGGCCCTCGAACCAGGGAAGGACGGTCTGAATAGCTTGTGTGTCCATCAGATGCCCCCGATCCACATAGCGATATGAACGGCCATGACGAAGCCCAGGAACGCCCATGCGAAGGCAGAAAGGCGGAGCCGAAAACGGCGATATTGAGCCCTTGGCATTTAAATCCTCCAGTGTTTCCGCCAGGTCCCATCCCGGCGGGGTGTTCGCTTTGCGGTCCACCATCCAAGGCCCGGAGGCCCTGGCTGCTAGGCCGTGCGGATTGCAACCCATTGCCCGCCGTCACCGCGGAGCCCACGGCCCTTTCCCTCGCGGCGGTCCTGCGGGCGCAAGCATGAAAAAGTGATAGCGCCCATCGGCGTCAAGGCCTGGACGGTCATACTCATAATGTGGCGCCCGTTGCGTTGGAACTCGACATGGAATGTTTTCATGCCGTCACCACCCTTCCCTGACCCCGGTAGGCCATTTCAGCCGCCCGGTTCACCAGCTCGAGTTCCCTGGTGGACAACTCGAAGGTCACGGCCTCGCCGCCCTCGTTCGCCAGTAGCCAGTAATAGGCCTTCACGAGGTGTTGAGCATTTTCCATGCTCCGCTCCTGCTTGAACGCCCTCACGCCCTCATGGACCTTTACCGCCCATGATGAAATCGTGGTTTCCCTGCCCATACTGCCTCCAGTGGTTGAATGGGGTCCCATCCCCATACCCCCAAGCGTAGGCCTCAAAGTTCTCGTGTCAACCCGTTTTGAATAATTTATTTTTATTTCATCCATTTTGGGTGTTTGGCTCAGTCCTTGCCAACAGATAGCAATTGATCTTGACCGATCCTCTTTCTTTTAAAAGCCTAGCCCCGCCCTCTAATCTCTGTACTGTTACCCTCTCTCTCTTGTCCCATGTGTCTAAAAAGTAGTCACACTGAATTGTGTCACTTTTCGATTACACAATTTCCAACCTTACACCCCATCCCTAGCCCTCGACTTCACGGCTCCCCAGGTCTATCCTTCCCTCGTCGGTTCTTTCTTAATCCAGTCTGCAAACGGCCCGATCTGATCCGATCAAGCCCCGCTCACTTCTAGCAGGTTTGGATTTTGCCTTGTGGTCAGGGGTCAAGGGGCGGCATCCAATTTTCAGCATTCTGGGGGGCGTCCCATCACACCATGAGCAACCAAGCCTAGCACCACGCATCCAGCGGCCACGTTCCCGCCGTTTGGCTAGGTGGTGGTAGCCTGGAACATCGAGAGGGGCCTAGGATCGCATCTTTATTTGAGTCCCAGGCGCTCACATATTCCGGCACAGATTCGCAGCTTTCGATAACGTTCAATTTGTCACCTATTCAAATATAATGTATGTGTAATCATTTCACTCATTACAAGAGATTGTAAGATTATCGAAAGATTATGGAAAGGTTGTTGATATAGTATGAGCGAGGAAAGGAATAAAACCTCGTTTCATACTCCTGCCCGCTGTCAGGTTGGGGGCCTCTGCTGGCAGCCCATGAGAGCGCCACCGATCCCACCCTTGAGTTATGATGCCTAGCTCAACCACCCCACCCCGGCCCCTGCCACCCCGCCAGGATGGCCCCCCCGGTCGGGTCCAGGCCCCCCCCGGCTTTACTTTCAAGAATACCCTCCGCTCTATTCGCACCCCGCCAAAAAAGCCAAGGCGTGACGGAGCGTGATGCACTGTGACGACAATGCCCAGCTATGAAGCCTGGAGGCCTGTTTTACGCGCCCTGGTGACTCGGGAGTGAACGGGCACGGGATGATGACGTTGACGGTTCCCTTATTTGTGTGTGTAAAAAATATCCAGTTGTAGATTCCAGTTATTTCAAAATCGGGTGCCGGTGGGTTGACGAATAACCATTTCGGTTTCACCTTGAGGATGGAGGTGGTGATGCGGAATGTTTTGACATGGATTTCGGTGTGCCTGGTGAGTGGGGACTGGAGGCCGAAGTTTCGGACCAGTGGCGCCGCGAGTGATCGGTGGGCGAAGTGAGTTCTGGCTTCGAGGTCTGCACGTTGATTTGGGCCGAGGTCAACCAAGCGAGGAGTCTTCATCCCGAGCCTGAGCTTTTGAGCCTAGCTTTCGCAGAGGAGGCAGGAGAGGTCATCAAGGCCCTGTTGGACCTGCGTGAGGGTAAGCCTGGGGCCACGCTGGAGGCGTTCCAGAAGGAGTGCATCCAGGCTGCTGCGATGGCGGTGAGGCTTTACCAGGAGGGAGACCCGGCTGTGGTCGAGGCGGTGCCCTGTGGGGACTGAGCCGAAAGAATACACGATCAGAGAGATCAAAGATTTATTCGAGGTGCAAGTGAGATGGGCGGACGGGACGATGGAGACCACATTGAACCCCGACTTCCCGGCGCGGGTAAAACCATGACCCGGCTTATGTCACTCGCGGCTGCGGCCTACAACGCCTGTCAGGCGGCTACAGGTATTCCTGTTCATTCGGTCTTCGGAAGCAAGCTCATCCAGCCTGAGCAACTGGTGATGTTGTCTGATGGGCTCGCCATGTTTATTCCAGCCCCAAACCACTGCGCGATTCCCACTGCGATTCCCACTGCGATTCCCTGCCGGTTTTGCGCCAGGGACCGGCGCGGGAACAAGGGCAAGCGGTCCTGCGATGGATGCGGAGCACCGTTATGACCCTGACCACGGTTTCCTCAAAACGGTGCGGAATATGCGGACGAGGGCTTGATAACAGTTACATCAATGGCCGACCTGAATGGACCTATGTTTGTTTCTCTTGTTCGCCAGGCCTCGCGGATTGCTACGACAGCCTGGAGGCTTACTACGGCAGGTCCATGGTGCCACCCATCTCTGGTGCGCCCACGCTAGCCGTGGCCAACCAACACGGAGCCACCAAGAACGACATTGGCAAGCCTCGGATGGAATTGTTGGACGCCTACTGGCTTGAGCAGACTGCCAAAGTCATGGGCTTCGGGGCCGATAAGTATGACGCCTGGAACTGGACCAAGGGCATAGCCTATGGACGGCTGATAGGTGCGGCGCTGCGGCACATTTTCGCATTTGCAAGGGGCGAGGACATGGACCCCGAAAGTGGCCTGCTGCACCTCGCCCATGCCTCCTGCTGCCTCATGTTCCTTTTGAGTATGACGAAGCGACACCCGGAACTAGATGACCGAGATGGGAAGGCGTCGTGAAACTCAGGAGAGCCTAAACCGCATCGTTCTCCAATGGGCCGGTTTCCCTGATTCTCGAAGGATCTATCCAATGAACCCCGACCAGCCCCTCTCGACCTGCCCCATCTGCCTCACGGACAAGATACCGAAGGTCCACGAGGGCGAAGTCTTGACCTACGAAACCCCAGTGCCAGCCCGCATGATCCTCTGCGAAAAGTGCAAGGCCCTCGGGTTCCCGCTAGGCAATCCGCCCAATTCCGGGCAATCACAAGGAGAACTATATGAATAAGCTACAAGCGTTTGAACCAATAACCATCATATACAGTGAGACCCGTAATCTCGAAGTAGCCCAACCTTCTGTTGATCTGAGAATCACTCTCCAACAGGGGGACGTAAATAAATATATCATCACGCGCTGCGCTGACCACCCCGTATCCATCGAGAAAGCCAAGCTAGATCTGTTTGGCGGGATTCGTAGGGTCGTTTTCCCGGACTGGCCCGCGTTCACGCAGCTTGACCTTGATGATAATGATGTGATCGTTAAGGCTTACGCTAAAAACCATGATGAATGGTGCATCGAGCATCCCATCTAGGAAGATGACTGCACAACCCCGGCCCTATCTGGGCCAACCCCAAAGGAGAACGTCATGAACAACAAAATCACCAGCAAGGGAGAACTGCGTGACATGAACGAGCTGAACGCAGCTCCGTTTGTCGCCAACGAGAAGGCCCAGGCCCTCGACCCGACCCTCAAGGCCCGCCAGACCCAGGTCCAGATTCCGGCTGGCCAGAAAAGCGAAGGTCAGAACAAGTAGGCCGTACCCCACCACGCAACCCACCACCACAAGGAGAGCACGATGAAGCCAATGAAGATGGACAAGGAAGACAAAATGGAATTCAAGAAGACCGGCAAGAAGCCCAGCGCGAAGGAAGAAAAGGCCGAGAACAAGGGCTCCGGGAAGAAGATGCCAGCCATGCCCATGAAAAAGAAGTGCTGACAAAAAGTGACCCCGGATGGGAGCCGGGGTCGGTTTGCGTCTGTCCACTGGAGGTGGTCATTGCACTAAGGAGTATCGGTTGTGGCGAAGGTAAAGTCAAGGGCAGCGGTGGAAATTTGGCGCCCGCCCATCGTCGCAGAAGTGGTGGGAGAGGGCATCCGCGTGTGGGGCGGCGGGATGTGGACGAATGAAGAGGTTCGCACCGCGATCATCGTTTTGGTCTCCAACGGGAAGGGCATCAAGAAGGCACTGCAAGAGCTTGAGGATCACGGATCGCCCATGCCGTCACACTGGATGGTTGGGAAGTGGATGCGCGACGTTTCCGGGTTCAAAGACGACTACGAGGCGGCGCTTGAGGTTCGAGGCCAGGCCCTCGTTGAAGACGCCCTGGATGAAGTGCTGGCGGCTGTTGACCGTGACACCGCCGCAGTCGCCAAGGTGCGGGCCGAGCAGCTTCGCTGGATGGCCGCAAAATTCTCTCGACGTTTCACGGACCGGAAGATCGTAGAGGAAGAGCACACCCACAAGCTCAGCGACTCCGAGCTGGACAATCGGATGAAGGCGCTGTTGATGGACCCCGAGGTCATGGCGGCCCTCGGAAATGCAAAAGAGGTTTTCGACGCGGAGATCATCGAAGAAGGCGGGGGCGACTCCCAATAGGCCGATGAGCATGAGGCTTCAAGCGACCATTCCGGGCGCGAAGGGAGCCACCATGGGTATCAGCAACAAGCAGACCGGCACTGGCAAGGCCCTCGGCAAGGGCAACGACCACGCCATCTCCACCGATGTCCGAGCCAACGGCGTCCCCATCGCTCAGGCGACGGGTGCCCGCGACCTCGGCAAAAAGGGCGGCAAGAAGTAAAGCCGCGAAACAAAGTGGCCCTCGGCCAAGGTGATGATCTCAGTCAAGGCGGCGCCCCGGAATCCAAGGGCGCCCGCCTTGGATTATCCATCTTGGACAATCCTAAACTGGAGGAACTAAACAGGCTCCAGACCGAGAGGCGCAGGCGTGAAGGCCTCAAGAAATTCGAGAAGTATGGAGCATCTTATTCGCCGGATTTCGTGCATCCGAAAACCGGCGAGAAGGACGGCTACCACAAGCACCGCAGCATCATGTCGGCAAAGGCCGGTGTCTCCACTGCGATGGCCGCTAACCGTGTCGGGAAGACGCTCGTTGGCGCCTTTATCACCACTTGTCACGCGACCGGGAACTACCCCAGGTGGTGGAAGGGGAAGCGGTTCACGGAGCCGACCTCAATTTGGGTTGCGGGCATCACCAGCGAATCCACCCGAGACATCGTGCAGTTGGAGCTGCTGGGTGACGTAGCGACCTCGCTTGGGTCCGGGATGATTCCGTTCGATTCCATCATCGGAACCAAGCGCAAGCAGGGCTCCACCGATGCGATTGACGTTGTGTACGTCCGCCATATCTCGGGCGGTATCAGCGTCATCAAATTCAAGTCAATGGAGCAGGGCCGCAGCGCCTTCCAGGGGACCGCGAAGCACTTCATCTGGCTTGATGAGGAGCCCGACCGAGAGGCCTACGACATCTACTCGGAGTGCAACACCCGCACCATGACCACCGGCGGCCAGGTGCTCTTGACCTTCACACCACTGAAGGGAATGTCCGAACTCTCAAAGTGGATGCTCGACCACAAATCAGACACCGGATATTCCTTCGTGAACATGACCTGGGACGATGCGCCCCATCTCGGGGAGTTAGAGAAGGCCGAGTATCTGGCGAAGCTTAAGCCGCACGAGATCGAGGCCCGCACCATGGGAATCCCGACCTTCAAGGAAGGCTTGATCTACCAGACTCCAGACAGTGAGGTTCTGGTAGACCCATTCCCGGTGCCGCGACATTGGCCCGTAGCGATGGGCATGGACATCGGATGGACGGCTCCTACCGCAGCGATTCTACTGGCGCAGGACCCGAAATCTGGAATCTGGTACGTCGTGTGGGAGTACGCCGAAGAGGCCACGAGCCGAAGTGACCACGCCAAAAAGCTCAGGGAACGCGGGGAATGGATCTACATTGCCTGCGATCCATCCGCCAACCGAACCGAAAGCGATGGCCAGAAGACGATGAAGGTCTACAAAGACCTGGGCCTCAACATCCATAACGCCATCAACGACGTGGAGCTGGGCATTGACTCGGTGAATGACGGGTTCTCGTCCGGGATGCTCAAGATTTTCAAGTCCTGCAAGGGGCTCATTGAGGAGCGCCGCTTCTACCAGTTCGAGAAGGGGAAGGTGCGGAAGAAGGACGATCACCGACTGGATGGCTTGCGCTACGTCTGGATGAGCCGAGATAAAGCGAGGAGCACTGGGTTCTTCCTCAATGAATGGACCAGAAAGAAGGTTGGAGTGAAAAATGCCAACACTTGGACAGCCGGGGACCCAATCGTCGGGTATTGACCCCACTCAGGGTGATCCCACGCAGAGCCAACCCCAAGACCCGATGCGGGGCATAGACGGCGATGGCAGTCCTTTCTTGCCCATGGGCCTCCCTAATCCGCCTGACACATCGAAAGACACCACTTCAGAAAGCGTGATGGATGAGTTTGGCGAACTTGCCCAGTTCGTCAATAAGCGTTTCACGATTTTCCGAATGGGGAAGCAGCGCGAAATTGAGCCCGAGATGCGGGACAACGCCCGCGCCTGCAAAGGGGAGTACACGCAGGAACAGGTTGCGCTGATGGCGAAGAATCCCACGGGGAGCAAGGTCTTCATCAACATCACGGCGGCTGAAGTCGCCAAGGCGAAGACGCTCATGCTACAAGTCCTTGCCCTTGAACAGGGTCTTCCCTACGACATAGAACCTAGCGCGGACCCCGATATAAACGGCCTCGACACGGAGATGTTGAAGGAGATATTGAACCGCGCCAAAGGAATGATCCCACCTGAAGAGCACGACGCCTTCATGGCTGCGAACGATTTCGATGGTGCCATAAAACGCTTCAAGGATGAGGCTGAACGCCGCTGCAACAAGATGGCAGTCGTGATCCAGGATGACCTTGAGGAAATGCACTTCGAAGAGAGCCTGGTGCGTTCCCTGGATGACCTCGCAGAACTCGGAACCGCTGTGTTCATGGGGCCGCTCGCCAAGCCGAAGAAGCCCGTGAAATGGCGCAAGGATGCCGCTGGGAAATGGAAAACAGCACTGAAACTTGCATCCGAAGATACGACTAAAGGCGCCGTCAGGCCCGATGTAGTGTGCCTTGACCCATTCACGGTTTACCCGGACCCACTTTGCACCGACGCGAAAAATCTCACGGAGTGCATCGTTCGCGGTGTCATCACACCCTATGAACTCTCGACCTACCGCAAGGACCCCAGTTACAACGCCGACGCCATTGACGAAATTCTGCACCTCGGGAAAGGGGATTGGGTTGCGGAAATATGGGAAATTGACGTTGAAGAGGGCGTCAACGCGCTCAACAAACCCATCGAGCGATACATCGAAAAGAACTACTGGGGATTCTTGAGTGGGGCGGTGCTCAAGAGCAATGGCATCACCATCCCCGCTGGGACCGAGAATGATTTCCTGCTGGTTAACTTGATCGTGGTCGCGGGGAAAACCATTCGCGCCACGGTGAGCAACCGCGAACCATCCGTGTTGCCCTTCCATTTCATCCCGTACCGCATGGTCCGAGGGCGAATTTGGGGCAAGGGTGTACCCAAACAAATCGAGGACTCCCAGGCGATCTTCAATGCCTCGGAGCGAGCCAAAATGGACAACGCGGGGCTATCCGTGGGGCCGATGGGCTATTTCGACCTGAGCCTGATCGGGGAGGGGTGTGATGCAACGAAACTTCATCCGCTGAAGATGTTCCCGATCACTTCCCTTGAGGGGCTGACGCAGGACCCTGTGAAGTTCTTCCAGCCGCGCTCCAACGTCATGGAGATGAACGCAATTCAGGATTCCGTGAAGTGGCATATGCAGAAATGCACCGGAATTCCAGATTCAGCCGCAGGCCTCCCCGGTAGCCCTGCCCACAATCGCACCTCTGAGGGGCTGTCTATGCAGCAGGCCCAGGCCCTTTCATGGATTCGCGGCGTGGTCGGGAACATGGACCTCTACGGGTTCGACCCAATCATCTCCGCCATCTACGACTGGGAGATGCAGTTCAATCCGGACGAGGACATCAAGGGCGACTACAACGTGGTTGTGAATGGCGTCCAGGGGGCCATGACTCGTGAAATCAGGTCTCAGCGCATCAATGATTTCCTTAACAAGTTCCAATCTCCCGAACTGGCCTATCTGGTGGATTGGGAGAAGGCCGGATACGAGTTTGAGAAGGCCACTGGTGTTGCGGGCGTGGGCTTGATCCTGCCCTACCACGATGCGGTGAAGCGGAAGATGGACATGGAGCAGCAGGCCTCCAACATCAAGACCGCCCCGGATCGAATGTCTCCGGTCATCCCATCCCAGAACGCCGCGCTTGAAATTCTACAGAACACCGACAGCACTTCACCGCTGTACGGCCCCGCATACGAGAATGCGCTGAATGCCTTCGGAATGATTAATTCAAGATTCACCGCTGCGCTGGACATAGCCAATGAGATCGCGGCCAGGAATGCGGCCCAGCTCATCACGCCACAAGACCAAACTGCGCTCGCGGCCGACATCACCCCACCCACGCCGCCTATGCCCCCACCGCCTGGACCGGGCGGACCCCAGGGCGCTCCGGGATCAGGTGCCCCACAAGGCCTCCCGATACCGGGGTCTCAGCTCTCGCCAAGTGGTGCGCCCATTCCCCCGCCTGCTATGCCCTCGCTCCCAATGGCCGGACAAGCATAAATGGCGACGTAGTACCCCTTCCTGGAGCTTCCCATGGCGATCACTGCTGCAATCTGCACGAGCTACAAGTCCGAACTCTTTTCGGGGACTCACACTTCCGCGAATACCTACAAGGTCGCGCTCTACACCAACGCCGCAACCATGGACAAAACCACCACAGCCTACTCCGCTACAAATGAGGCCAGTGGGACCGGGTACACCGCTGGCGGGAACACGCTCGCCGGATTCACCACCGGAACTCTCGGTGGCTGGGCGTACCTCACCTTCACCGACTCGTCCTGGTCCACTTCCACAATCACGGCCCGTGGTCTCTTGATCTACAACTCCAGCGTCAGCAACAAGGCCGTTATGGTGTACGACTTCGGCGCCGACAAGTCCAGTTCTGCGGGAACCTTCACGACGGATTGGGGAAACGCTTCAACCGCTGCGGCCTCAATCACCTTCGCGGCTACCACGCTCACACGAGCTGCTGGTGACTTCGGGGCGGACGGCTATCAGGTGGGCCACACGATCATCACGGACGATGCCACCAACCCAGGCCCCTACATCATCACCACGGTCGCCACGTTGGTCCTGACGTGCAGTGCCGCCAGCATGACCGCCGGTGGCCCGCGCACCGTGACCATCAAGGAAGTCATCATTGCTTGGTAAGGTGCGCCGTGGGCCGTGAACAGGACATTGAACAGCTCCGAATCATGACCTCGGATGCCAAGGGCCGGAAGATCCTCGATCTGGTCTTAGGTATCGCGCAGGCGGACATTGATGCGCTCGGCGACAAGATGGTGCGCTCCAACGACTGGAAGCAACTCCGGGCTTACCAAGGCGGCATCCGTGCTCTCGAAAAATTGACCAATCTCAATGGCTCCATAGAACGGGCATTGAAGCCAGCTACTCCCGAGGAATGACCTCGCAGGGGCCTGGCGACAGGAGCCCCATGAGTTTTGAAAAGATCACTCCCGAAAACGCCGTCGAGCAGTACGAGAAGGCCGGAGTCGAACTCCGCAGGGTCTACGCTGAGCAGCAGGGAGAGGCCGCTGATTCCGGTTCCGCCGCCCCCAAGCCTGTACCTCAAGCAGTAGCCGCTCCCGCAGCTCTCGATGGACAGCAGGACCCCGCCAGCGCCGGGGAACCTGCCAAGACGGAACCCCCCGTCAACGACCCTGACTCCGCGCCTTCCGCCAAGACCGAAGAACCAGTTTCCGAGAGTCTGGATGCGAAGTACGAGGAGCTTGCCAGGAAACACGAGATCCTGGAAAAACGTTTCAAGGCCATCCAGACCAGCATCACGCCCACCCAGCAGGAAAACGCCAGACTTCGAGAAGAGGTCCGGGCCATTCAGGAAAAGCAGAGTGCGGCGCAAAAGGCGGATGCGAAGGCCGGAAGCGATTCTCTCGAAGCTGCACTTGAGCAACTGGATGGCGTTTTGCCTGAAGCGGCAAAAGCGATCCGGGAGATGCAAGCAAAGCAGAGCGGGAACAGTCCTGACGTGGATGCGCGACTCAATGAAATCACCCAGCAACTCGATAGGGACCGCAGCATTTCATTCCACCGAGAAGCCCTCGGACGCTACCAAGACATTCCCGATTTTTACGGCTCCCAGGAGTTCCGTGATGGTTGGCTGAGCGTCTACGCAGCCGAAACCGGGGATGACCCCAAGCGTCTGAATGAAATCCTGGATTACCCCTGGCGACACGCCAATGGACCCGAGCTTGTCTACCGATTGATTGATTCCTTCAAGGCCGACACAGCCGCGAAGGCGCCGCCCGCCCCTCCCGCGCCCAATAAGGCTCCGGCTCCGGTCCCAACGGACATGGCCCCAGCCGCCCGACCCCAGACGCTCTCTGGCATCCAGCCCGATCGCTCCGCGAAGCCGTGGACCACTGAGCAACACCTGGCGATTCGACGCGAGATTCGCGGGAACTGCACCCCTGAGCGCAGGGCGGAAATTGATCGTTTGCTCCAGGCCCAAGAAGCCCTCCAGCAGAGGTAATTGAACGGCCCTTTCTGGCTGCTGAGTCACCCCAACTCAAGCCCTGAAAGGACACGCAAATGTCTATCGCACGTCAAGGCGGAATCCTCCCGCAACGCAATTTTATTCCCCAGCTCTACACCACTCGTCTGCAAGCGAAATACTACGCGGACAACGTGGTGCCCCTGATCGCCAACCACGACTACGACGAGGATGTCTCCAAAATGGGAGACACCGTCAACATCCGCAAGCGGACGCAGGTTGACATCAAGGACTACACCCTCGGCCAGGATCTCGTCACGCAAGACGCGCTGGCCGACGATGCCATCCAGCTCACCATTGACTACGGCGATTACTTCGCGGTTCCGGTGCGCGACGTAGACCGCTTCCAGTCGGATATTGACTTCGCCACGAATGCCCTTGACGAAGCCGCCAAGGCCCTCAGCACCAAGGCTGAACGCCGGGTTCTTCAGTCCATCTACACCGTCGCTGGTTCAACCGTCACCGCAGCGGCCCTGGACGCCACCAACGCCCTGAAATTCCTCATGCAGGCCAGCCTCAAACTGAACCAGGCCAACGCCCCGCAGGCTGACCGATGGGCCATCATTGACCCGATCACGGCATACTTTATGAACCTCTCGGATCTTAGGTACGCCTACCTCACCGGCGACCCTGGCACTCCGCTACGTTCCGGCATTTCCGTGGACAAGCCGGTGGCTGGTTTCAAGGTCTACATCTCCAACAACCTGAACGCCAACGCCTCCATCTCAAAGATTCTCTGCGGTCATCGTGATGCGCTCTGCTTCGCCAGCCAGATCAGCGAAACCGAGACTGTCCGCAACACCGCCGACTTCGGCGACATCCTTCGCGGCCTGAACATCTATGGCTACAAGGTGACGAAGCCCGAGGCCTTGGTCCTGGTGGACGTTACCAGCTTTGGCGCCCTGTAATTAGAGGCGCTAAGTACGTCGAAGAACCCTTCCAACCCTTTCACATGGAGACCTGAAACATGGCTACCTACGATTACTCCAAACAGACTGCTGGCGGCCCCGCCCAGCTCAGCCGCTCCGGCATGGGCGATCTGCTCATCCTCCGCACCCGCCTGGATTTCACCCTGGCCCCTGACGCTCTCGCGGCTGCTGACATCGTGAAATTCATTACGATTCCTGGGGGCTACATCCTCCGCAATGCGTGGCTAAAGATCGTCACGGCGGCCACCGGAACCTTCACCTGTGATATTCGAGACAGTTCCGCTGCCGCCACAGTCACGGTGGTCGGCAAGAACCTCGCTGCCGCAGCGGGGACCATCTACGGTGCGGACGGTTCCGCATTTGTCACCGCTGGCAACGTCGTCACCCTCGGCAAGGTCTACACCGTTGCGGATTACATCGCTATGACGCTCACGGGCGCCAATGCCGGTAAGTTCGGCGTGTACGAAGTCTGCGCTGAATTGGTCCGCGCTTAAACCAGGGCTGCAAGTACAGACTGGGGCTCCCAATGGGAGCCCCAGTCTTTCGTTTGGAGGCTCACTCCACTTCCAAGGAGGACGCAGATGGCGCCCAAGCTACTCGGATTCACCAACCTTCAAACCGGCCAATTTTTCTCTGTCGAAGAGGAGCCCCCCTTCGCCTGCAAATTCATGGAAAAGAACCCGGACCAATTCGCCCGCAAGTACGCACTTCCGCAAGGCAGCGATGCCCCTTCGGAAGAGAGGAAAAACACTGGCCCCACCTACACCCGTGAAGACCTCGATTCGCTGCTCCTGAAAGACCTCAAGGGTATGTGCAAGGACCGTGGCATCAGCACGGGCGACAGCCTCAAGGAAGGCGTCATTGACCTGATCCTCGCGGATCAAGACGCCCGCGAGTAAGGGGGATACGAATGGCCTTTCAAATCCGTCCCATCGTGACTCAGGTCGGCATGGCTCGTCCCGATGTGGCGGCGGCCATGATTGTGTTCTGTGTCCAGGAGGCCGTGAGGGAAACTTGCCGCCGAAGCCATCTGGCGCAGACCACGCAGAGCTACGCGATGACGCTTGCGACCAACTCAATTCCGGTCGCCCTGCCCGCCGATAAAAGTTTCCTGCGCGTGATGCGGGCTCTCTGGCTTGGCGCGTCCATGACCGACTACCGAAAGCTCGAAGAGGACACATTCAACGAGGCCTTGAATGGGCGACTTTGGGTGGGCAGCGGAGGGGTTTACCTGTTCTCTCAAGAGGCGGGGAACGTCCTGATTTACAAGACGCCCCTTGAGAACGGAACGCTCCGCATTGCCTCATCCTACGTCCCGATCACCGAGTTCGACACGGCTCCGCTTCCTGAGCAGGCGGTCCAATCGGTGGTGGACAAGGCAACCGCCCTTGCGATGGCGATTCCTGGTCCGAATCAGAGCCTCCAGATGGCGATGACGAAAGAACACGAGTTCAACCGGCGGATCGGCGGACTTCGTTCGCTTGCCTTCATCGGTGAGGGTGGAAGCCCTTCATTCCAAGTACAAGCTCTCGCTTGAGGTCCTCACATGGTCCAGTTGTTCAAAGACTACGCCAAGAGCACCCTGGCCTCTGGGATCACCAGTGGTGCAACCACACTCACTGTGCAGACCGGAGATGGCGCTAAATTCCCTGCTCCTACGAGTCCCGACTTCTTTGAAGCAGTCCTTGAAAATGCAGCGGGAACGGTCATCGAAGAGGTTAAGGTCACTGCCATTTCGACTGACACTTTTACCATCGTCAGGGGAATCAATAGCACCACAGCCGCAGCCTGGAGCACTGGCGACAAGGTTGAACTGCGTATCACCTCGGCCTCATTGTCGCGCCTGGGCAGTACCCGCAAGGCCGTAGCGGGGACCACGACGCTCGCGACGGGGGATGGCCCCATTGTTGTCACCAATAGCGGCTCCAATTTCGTGCTTACGCTCCCGACTTCTGTTGGCGCCGATGGCGAAACCTATCGGATCGTGAATATCGGGGCCGGTGTTGTCACCGTCACGCCGAACGGCGCACAGACCGTCGGCTTTCTTGCAACCTGGGATCTCGAGAAGGGCGATTTCCTAGAGATTTTCTCCGACAACGCCAACTGGCTAGTGAAGGCCGCCACCTACCGGATGCACTCCAAGTTGTTCACCGCAGGCGGAACCTTTCGGGCACCCCAAGGCTGCACGAGTGTAATCGCCACTTGTCAAGCGGGCGGCGGGGGCTCTGGTGGAGTCACCGCAGTCAATAGTTCATCGGGTGGCGGTGGTGCCTCGGGCGAATGCCGCACCGCCTATGTGGTCCCTGTTCCGGGCACTGACTACACGGTAACGGTGGGCGCGGGTGGAACGGCTGGCACGGCTTCAGGCGCAACGTCTGGTGGCACGGGTGGCGCCTCGTCGCTTGGGGCGCTCCTATCTGCTGCCGGGGGTCTTGGCGGCCATGGGGACAGCACGGGTACAGGAGACCAAGGCGGGGCGGGCACGGTAGACCTGACTGCCGCAACGGCATTTGGTAGCTCCCACATTTTCCCCTATGCGGTAGCCGCAGCGGGTGGAGGCAATACCACAACCGGAGGTTCTGCCGGACAGGCGATATGTGCCGGAACATTTAGTCCAACCGCTACCGTTATAATCTCTAGCAGCCAATTCAAGGCTTTCTTGTTTGGTGGTGCCGGGGGCACCTGTGCAAATGCCGCCAGCGGTGGTGGTGGTGGTGCCTCGATGTGGGGTGGCGCTGCGGCTGGGGCCACTGACCAAGCCGGTGGGCTCGTCGGCGTGAATGCCACTGCAAATTCCGGTTCAGGCGCCGGAGGAGCCTGCGCTGGCTCAGCGACAGGCGCAGCGCACGTTGGCGGCGTTGGAGGGTCTGGTTTTGTGCGCGTGACTTGGTTCCAGTGAGGAGGATTTGTGGCCGTTGACATGGATTTCACACCCAAGGAAGTGAGCCTTCCCGTGAAGGCTCGGCACCGCACACTTGAACTTCGTATTTTCACACCATCAAGTGGTCTGTATTCGTGTTCCGTGACGCGGGAAATCCTGTACCTCGATACCGGCGGGAAGCCTGTTCCTGCCCCAGTGGGCGCGCCTACGAGTTCCAGCTTCAACTTTGACATCACGCCCGATCTAATTGCGGCGAACGCTTCGCTCCCAGGATTGATGTCGGCCATCAGCGCATTCATTGACGCGCAGGACCTCCTCGTCAACCCGAAGACGTAGGAGCCTGAGTGCTACTCGCCGGTTCAGCGCTCGCCGCAGTCGCTATCGCAGGTCGCGCAGGCGGAGCCTCGCCCAATATCACGGCGTACCCGGCTGGACTCGTCGGGACTCCGGTCCTTGGCGGAATCCGTGTCGTCACCAACAGCATCGTCTTTGTCGCCGGTTTGACAGCCTCGCCAGTGCTGGGGGGCGTCAGCGTTGCCATCGGTATTTCGGCGTACCCGGCTGGGCTCATCGGCTCGCCGGTACTGGGTGGTGCCCTGGGGGTTCTCGGGATTGGAGCGTACCCGGCGGGACTGATCGGGACCCCGGCGCTTGGCGGCGTAGTCGTTCTTGGCACGGCCAACGTGTACCCGGCTGGGCTCGTGGGGAACGCTGTTCTCGGTGGAGCAGTGATTCAAGGTTCGGCCAAGGTGTACCCGGCGGGGCTGATTGGGACTCCGGTTCTCGGCGGTGCAGTCATTGTGACCGGCATTGGAGTTTATCCGGCTGGCCTCATCGGCTCGCCGACCCTCGGTGGCGTCGCGGTGTTCGGGAATGCCTCAACTTATCCCGCAGGGTTGATCGCCACAGGAACCCTAGGCGGC
>JAYVXV010000305.1:0-3533 GCA_043784905.1 Holophagaceae bacterium
AAATCCCCATCGGGTTTTGCGCTGTAATCGGCAAAAAGCAGGTGGGCGCTGTTTTCCTGAATGACACCATCGTCCCATTCGTCCGTCTCGGTATTGGCACCACCGCCCTGCAATCCATTGAGGCTTTGCGTGAAAATGGCCCGCCCATCCAGGGTCAGCAGGTTGTTGCTGCTGTTTTTGAGGGCGGAGGGATAACTGCGGCGCTGATGAGTTGGATTGGAATTCGTGGACCAGTAGCTAAAGAGGCTAGGCAGGCGGAGATTGGGCTCCAGGCCTCGCAGGGCCAACCCTTGGGTCAACATCTGATCGTTGATGTTGAAAGCCCCGGCGATGCGGCTGGCGGCGGTGGCAGTCAAGGTCAGGGTGCCTGAAGCATTCGCGGTGACGGTGTCGCTGATCACGGCCCATTCGTCATTGACCGTGAAGGTAGCGGTGGTGTCGAAGGGTTGGTTGATGACGCCGCCATGCATGAAGAAATCATTCGTGGCGCTTCCGCCAGTGACTTCGTATTCCGCGTAGATGACCACATAGAACTGGGTGCCCTGGGGCACATCCAGCTTCGCGGTGCCATCGCTCCCGAGATAGTAAGAAGCGATGCGGGAACCCCCATTGGCCGAATAGACCTCCAGGTAGGAGTGCCGGATGGGCTGGGTGGTGATGCCACCAAAACCCGCCGAGGTCAGGGTTCGCTTCTCGAACTGCCCCTGGATCGTGACCTTGACGGTGGAACCATCTGAAAGGTTGGCACCACTGCACCCGACCAGCAGTGCGAGAGGCATAGCAAAGAGCCAAGTACGCCAATTTAGTAGGCTCATAGGGACCTCCGGCTTGACAAGGAATGGGTGGTTGAAAGACCAGTGCTGCGAGATGAAAGGTAAGTTCAAAGGACGTGCCAAGAAAGTTAAGGGGTCAGAATTTCCCAGCTTCCCGAAGCGGTTTCAGAATGCCAAGTCACCTTGGTTTTTAGTTTCCAAGTTTTGGTTATATTAAAGTTAAGTGCTAACCCACCGGCGGGCCGAGTGCCGCGAAACAAGTGCAGTTCATCCACTAGGTGGTAGCCGAGAAAAGCTTCCGCGAGCGTTGCTCCGCCTTCCACCAGCACTCGGGCCACGCCCCGGGAGGACAACTCGTGCAACAGGTGTCGCAAACTGCATCCTGCCCCTTGGGGGGAAGGTGGGACATGGAGATCTTCAACACCGCGCAGGCCTGAGGTTTCTTGGGCCAGAACCCGCAGGGCAGGCTGACCGGGGTAGGCGTGCCAGACCCTTCGGTCAGGTCCAAGCTGACCTCGGCTATCCAACACCACGCGGTAGAAGCGGCGATGAGCAGGGACAGGTTGAGGCCACCGATCCGTGAGTTGAGGATCATCCTGGGCCACGGTGCCGCGCCCCACCAAGATGGCGTCCGAGGCACGACGCAGCGCGTGGGCAAGGGCCTGAATGGGTGGGGGGGTTACAGAAGTGGTCTGTCCAAGGGGGCCGAGGGCGTTATCTGAACCTATGGCCACCTTCAGCGTGACCCACGGCAGGCCTGTCCGGATGAGCTTAAAAAAGGGAGCGTGAAAGTCGGCACAGGCGTCTTGCAAGACGCCTTCTTCCACCGAAAGCCCTGCCGCTCTCAGGATGGCAAACCCACCACCATCCACTCTGGGGTTGGGATCCCGCACGCCTACCACCACGCGGGTGACACCTGCCTGGATGAGTGCATCGGTGCAAGGGGGTGTTCGCCCGTGGTGGCAGCAGGGTTCCAGGGTCACATAGGCCGTGGCGCCAAAGGCGTCATTTCCCTTAGCTTCGGTATCCATGAGGGCCACAATCTCCCCGTGGGGATCCCCGGCGTGTGTGTGAACCCCCAGCCCCAAAACGCGTCCATCTTTCACGAGGGCACATCCCACGGGAGGATTGGGGCTGGAAAGGCCTACACCTTTTTGGGCCTCACGCAATGCCAGGGCCATGAAATGCTCATCGTCACGGAGCAAGGCCGGATCCGGAAAAGGCCCGCCACAGGCGAAATCCCAGGCCAGGGCTGGACTCAGTTCAAACATCCAGAAGCCCATCCACGAAGGCCTCAGCGTCAAAGGGGATCAGGTCGTCCACGGCCTCGCCGACACCCACAAAGGCGATGGGAAGCTTCAACCGCTCTAGGATCGGGACCACCACACCCCCTTTGGCGGAGCCATCCAGTTTAGTAAGCACAAGATCGGTGACGCCTGCGGCCAGCTTGAAGGCTTCGGCCTGGTGAATGCCGTTTTGACCTGTGGTGGCGTCCAACACCAACAGAACTCGGTGAGGCGCGTCAGGAATGACCTTTTGCAGGCTACGGCGGATTTTGTCCAGCTCCTTCATTAGATGATCTTTGGTGTGCAAGCGTCCGGCGGTATCAATCAGAACCCACGGTGTGCCCTTGGCTTTAGCACTGGTGGCGCCGTCGAAGGCGATGGCTGCGGGGTCGCCGCCCATCTGGTTGCGGATCACGGGGACGCCTGCGCGCTGTCCCCACAATTCCAATTGATCAATGGCCGCCGCACGGAATGTATCCCCAGCGACCACCAAAACATCTTCGCCCCTGCCCTTCAAATGCGCTGCCAGTTTGCCCAAGGTGGTGGTTTTCCCGACGCCGTTGACGCCGACCAGCAGCAAAACTTGGGTGGTCGGAGCGACAAAGGGTCGGGCGGGCTGATGTCGGATGATTTTAAGCAGCTCGTCCTTCAGGATCGCTTTGGGATCAATTTCATGGCTGCGCTTCATCTCAAAGCGCAATCGCTCCATGAGGCGATCCACGGCGTGAACCCCCAGGTCGGCCTGTAAGAGCAGATCTTCCAACTCCAGAAGCTGGTCCTCGTCGAGCTTCCGCAAGCCCAATAGATGTCCCAGGGGCCGCAACACCACTTCCTGGGTGCGCTTGAGCCCCTGTCGGAACTTATCCATCAAGCCACTGAAAAGAGCCACGAAAACCTCGGAACCCTTCAGTATAGCGAAGCCCGTCGTTCCACGTGGAACGGTGGGCCTATTTATTGCCCTTCTTGGGCTTCTTTCGTTTTTCCGGTTTCACCCAGCCTACCAGGGCCAGCTCGAAGACTTCTTCTACGTGGCTTACAGGATGGAAGTGCAGTTCTTTTCGCACTTTGGCGTCAATGTCCTCGAGATCTTTGAGGTTCGGTTTGGGGATGATGATGTCGTGGATGCCAAGGCGCAGGGCCGCGAGGCTCTTTTCTTTCAAGCCACCGATGGCAAGGGCCTCGCCGCGAAGATCAATTTCGCCGGTCATCGCAAAGGTGTTGCGGATGGGAACACCTTTCAGCACCGAGAGCAGTACCGTGGCCATGGCAAGCCCAGCACTGGGGCCGTCCTTGGGGATGGCGCCTTCAGGGAAATGAATGTGTAGATCGCGTTTCTGGAAAGCCTCAGGGTCGATCTCGAAGGCTTCGCTGCGGCTGCGGATGTAGCTCAAAGCCGCCTGGGCGCTCTCTTTCATCACATCGCCGAGCTGGCCCGTGAGAATGAGACCGCCCTTCCCTGGCATCGAAAGCGCTT
>JAYVXV010000306.1:0-3509 GCA_043784905.1 Holophagaceae bacterium
CTGAATTTCACACCCAAGCGGCTAAAGATCCGCTTGTAGGCATTGAACATGGCCCAGTATTCGCGGTCGGCGTCGGCATCGCTCACATGGAAGGAATAGCCGTCCTTCATGATGAATTCCCGGCCTCGCATGAGCCCGAAACGCGGACGGATTTCATCACGAAATTTGGTCTGGATCTGAAAGACGTTCATGGGCAGTTGCTTGTAGCTGCGCACCGTGCGACGGACCATGTCCGTGACCACTTCCTCGTGGGTCGGCCCCAGGCAAAACCAAGTGTCCTTGCGGTCCTTGAAGCGCAGCAGCTCTTTGCCGTAGAAAGTCCAGCGGCCACTCTCTTCCCAGAGTTCGGCAGGTTGAACGTTAGGCATCAGGATTTCCTGGCAGCCATCCTTTTCGAGTTCTTCGCGGACGATATTTTCAAATTTACGAATGCTGCGAAGCGCCAACGGAAAGTAGCTGTAGATACCCGCCGCCTGCTTTTGGATCATGCCCGAACGCATCATCAGTTGCTGGCTGATGACATCGGCATCCTTGGGCGTTTCCCGGAGGGTCTGGAGGAGCAGTTTCGATTGCTTCATGGTTGGATCTCTCTAAAGAAAAACACTCGCAGAGGGTCGCTGAGGAAACAGAGGTTCACAGAGAATTTTTTCTCTGTGAATCTCTGCCATTTCTGCGTTCCTCCGCGAGTGTAGTATTCAACGTTTAGACCAGGATTGACCCGATGAGCTGGCTCGCGGCTTTGCCATCAAAAGCGCTGCCGTGCTGGGCTTGAAGGGCCTTCATGACTTGGCCCATGTCTTTTTTCGAGCTGGCTCCGGTCGTCGAAATGGCCTCGCGGACGGCGGCTTCGAGCTGGACTCCCTCCAGCATGGCGGGAAGGTAAGGTTTGAGGACCGCTATTTCAGCCTGTTCAAGCGCGGCCCGATCCGGGTGTCCTGCCTTCGTGTATTGATCCACGCTGTCTTCACGGCTTTTCACCAATCTTTTGAACACGGTGACGGCATCGTCATCGGAAAGCGACCCCTGGGGCCCGAGACCTTTAGCGACCGCCTCGTTCTTGTAAGCAGCCAGCGCCATACGCAGCACCATGGTTTTGGCGGCGTCTTTGGCCAGCATGGAGGCTTTGAGATCGGCCTGAAGGCGGTCGAGCATGGGAACCTCGTCAAAGAGTGAATCTTCTATGTTGACGCAACGAGCACGGCGGCTCCAGCGATGACTTTGAATGCCTGACATTCCAAAAATGAATCGGCGCCCTAAGGCGCCGGACAATGTTCGATGTTCAATGTTCAATGGTGTTCAATGATCAACCGTTCAATGTTGCGAATCGAAACAGCGGCTCTTAAACCTGCTCGTACTTGATGACTTCTACCGGGCAGCCAGCGGCGGCGGCAATGATGCTGTCTTCCAAGCTGGTCTGGATGTCGTCGTTCAATTCGCTCATGGCCTCGCGATTTTCGTCGTCTTCGCCATCTTTGCGCGCGCTGCCGATGATGTTGCAGCTGGTATCCGTCACATGGAAAACGTCGGGGGTCTCCGCCTCGCAGGCGTTGCACACAATGCAACCTTCTTCGATCCAAACCTTCGTAATGGCCATGGGGCGTCTCCTAAAGATTCCGCGGGCAGCGAACCTTTCAACGTTATCAAAGGAGCCCCACATTACCAAGCGCGAAGCCTAGGCGTCAGACCTAGAAGGCAGACCCAGAAGGTCGGCATGGGACACTGGATTTGTGAGCCTCCGCGAACTGGATATCCTCGCCCGCATTCGGGCCGTGCTGCCGGGCGGCGAATGCCTCATGGATGATTGCGGCTCGATTCCAAGCCCCGAACCAGGGGAAACCCTGTTGGTCACGACGGATCTGATGGAAGAATCCATCCACTTTCGCCCAGACTGGCACCCCCCGGGGCTGCTGGGCCGCAAACTACTCAGCGTCAATCTCTCGGATCTGGACGCGTCTGGTGCCCGCCCCCTTGGATTTACGCTCACCCTGGCTTTACCGCCGAACCTGGAGATGGATTGGCTGGAATCACTATTGCAGGGACTCGCCTCAGTGGCACGCGACGCAAATATTCCTGTGCTCGGAGGAGATACGGTGGGACGGCTGAATGGCATCGGCCTCGGTATCACGGCCTTCGGGGCTGCGCGACGTTGGTTGCGACGGGATGGGATGCAACCCGGCGACCGCATCTTCGTGGATCAACCGCTGGGGCGAAGCCTGTTGGGTCTCCGGAAACTTCAAGCTGGAGTACGTTGGGACCCCTCGAATCCAGATCCGGATATCAGCTCCCACCTTGACCCCAAACCCTCTTTGGGACTCGGTCTACGGTTATCTCAATGTGCGGAAGTTCACGCTTGCATTGACCTTTCTGATGGCCTTTCCAAAGACCTGAGCATGCTGGCTGAATCCAGCCGCGCCAGTGTGAGACTTGCTCCAGGGCTCAGCCATGATGAGCTTTCTGGTGGCGAAGACTACGCACGGTGTTTCGCGTCCTCTCTTTCTCAAAGGGCCCTCGAATCGCGATTGGGCGTCAGCCTTCGGGAAGTCGGGGTGGCCATCCCACGCACCGATGCCCCCCTTCTCGTCTATGATGGTGATTCATGGATCCCTTTGAATGACCGCAGCTTCGACCATTTCGCACCTCGGCCCGATCTTTCATGACTGACGCCCCAACGCCCGTTTCAGCTAAGCCTGACAAGGCCCATAAGGTCCCCAAGGGGCTGCTGACCAAGCTCAAGCATCACATCCTGCACCCAGAATTAACCTCTGAGCAAATCGCATGGAGCTTCGCCATCGGTTTGGCCGTGGCCTTCAATCCTCTGCTTGGCCTGCATACAGCCATGGTGCTAGTTTTTTGCGCGGTCTTTCGGGGTCTGCATCGGCCGCTCATGCTCATCGCGGCCTTCCTTAACAATCCTTGGACCATGGTTCCCATCGCCACGGCTTCAGCTTATTTCGGGAATTTTATCCGAGGCCGAGGCTTCCATTTGAATTTGTCGGGCATCCAATGGCATGACATCACTTGGCGCAGCTTTCTCACCTGGCCAGGATTCTTGGAAATGCACGAAATGCTGAGGCCCGTGCTGCGATCCTATCTTTTCGGCGGGACGGCCCTCAGTGTTCTCGTCATTCCGGTCGGATACTGGGCCATGCTTTTACTGGCTCGCCGAATGCGACAATTTCATTTTCATCACATCCACGGAGACCCTCATGGACATGCGATTCTTGATGAAACAGGCTCAGCAAATGCAGACCAAGCTTCTGGAAGCCCAGACGACGCTCCGCGTTGAGGGCACTGCCGGTGGCGAGCTAGTAAAAGTCACGCTCAACGGCGCCAAAGAAGTACAGAAGATTTCCATCTCGAAAGAGGCCATGGATCCCGAAGATCCATCCATGCTTGAAGACCTTCTGATGGCGGCCTTCAAGGACGCCGCCCAGAAAGCCGACGATGGCATGGCCAAACTCACGGGCGGCATGGGCGCCGGGCTGAATATCCCCGGGATGAAAGGCTGA
>JAYVXV010000307.1:0-3509 GCA_043784905.1 Holophagaceae bacterium
ATGGATGCCCACGGCTCGGGCTTTTTGGGCAATGCGAGCAATGCTTTCTTCCACCTCGCTGCGGGCCACCATCATCAGGTCTGCCAGCTCATCAATGACCACGACAATGAAGGGCAGATGCTCCAGCACCGACGGGCGATCCAGCCACCTGGGGTTCGGGGTGCGATCTCCGAGATCAATGACACCACCCGCTTCTCGGATCTTCGTGTTGAACTGTTCGAGATCGCGCACACTCAGCAATGCCAAGCGTCGGTAGCGGTCTTCCATCTGCGCCACCACCCATTTCAAGACGCGACCAGCTTCTTTCATATCCGTCACCACCGGCGCCCAGAGGTGCGGAATATCCTCATAAATTCCCAACTCCACCATCTTCGGATCCACCAAGATGAGCTTGACTTCCGAGGGTAGAGCTCGCAGCAGGATGGAGCAGATCATGGCGTTGACGCCCACGCTCTTGCCGCTACCGGTGCTACCGCCGATGAGCAGATGTGGCATTCGCCCGAGGTTGGAGATGACGGGATGACCGGCGATGTCCTTGCCCATCACCAAGGCCAGCAGCGGTGGCCCTTCTTTGGGCCGTGATTCGCGGAAAGAGGGGGAATCCACCAGCTCGCGAAAGGTGACGACTTCTCTGCGCGCATTGGGAACCTCGATGCCGACCAGGTTCTTGCCGGGGATGCGGTCAATGCGCACAGCCTCAGCTTTCAGCGCCAGGGCTAGGTCTTCTTCCATGCCTAATACCTTCGCCAAGGGCACGCCCGCATCGGGCTGAAATTCGTAGACCGTGACCACTGGGCCCGGCTGCATCCCGACCATCTGACCCTTCACGCGGAATTCGGTCAATTTCTGTCCAATCAACTCCCGTGTGGCCTGTAACTCTGCGGGATCAATGCGCTCGTGCATCAAGGGCGGGTCAAAAAGGCGGCGCGGTGGCAGCTCCACCCGATCCACGATGGACTCAGGTGCAGAAGCCTTGGCGGACGCTCTCAATTTTTCGGAGACGGGCATGGATTGAATCGTTGGATAGAACCCGGTGAGCGGCCTAGAAGGGGTGGGTTCCGTCATGGGCAGGGCCTGTTGTTCTGTCACGCGACCGTACTTGTCCTTCGTGGTGCGCGATTCCACCAAGGGCTTTTTCGGCGGCGGCAGCGGCGGGAGATTTCGAAGCAAAGCCGCTGGAATCGGTTGGCTCATGCGCTGGTGCTGGTATTGAAGGTTGGGCACGGCGATGTCATCATCCGCGCCCATTTCCATGTCGTCGAGACGCACAGAATGGATGACGGGATAGGACAGTTCTTGCGGGATCTGGGGGTGCTGACGGCGGAAATCAGCCGACTCGCGTTCAGCGCGTGAGAACGCGGCGGACTGTTCTTCCAACAGGCGCTGCTGCTCGGCGATGAACGACATCTGCTGGGCATCGCTGGCGTCAATGTCAGGCATCCCATCCATGCCTTCGGTTTTCAGGAAAGGCCGCCGAACCATGCCGATGAAACCGCGGACGCCAGTGTGGACTCCCTTAGCACTGCGCATGGGCAGCGGTTTCAGCAGAGGCCAAGCTTTTTCACCCATCCAGCGCGCCAACAATGATGCCGCTGCGCGAGTGATGGCGGGGGCGAGAATCAATGCCGCCAACAGCACCAACACCGCCAAAACGATAGGTAAACCCCAGCCCAAAAGGCGATGCAAGGGTGGATAGAGCCCCGCGCCCACCCCGCCGCCCCAGCGGGTTTCCAAGGGGGCGAGCCCTTCCCCCAACGGCCATTTGCGAGTGCCCAAGGCCCCTAGCGCCGTCCAAACCGAAAAGGCGAACGCCATCCAAGCTAGGCGGGGTGCGATGCGCGTCAGCCATTTAGCATCCTCGTCCTCTACGGCCGGCATCCAGCATTCCCACAGTATGTAAATGGGCAGTAACCAAGCACCCACCCCCATCCACGCCACCAAGACACCCGCCAGGCCCGCACCCACGGAACCGCAAAGATTGTGCAAGGGCGCGCTCAGCTGTCCGTCCGAAAGCGGCGTGGGATCGGTCGGATGAAAGCTCAGGAGCGACAGCAGCAGGATCAGCGCAAACGCTGAGGCCACGGCTTTCGCCAGGATCATTCCAAGTCCCTTCAAACAATCTCCATTCGTACCTATATGAGTGTACCGCTGGCTTCGGCGGGGCCTACCTGGGGCCTATTTTCTTAAACCAGCCCTGGTGGAGGCCCCCCCGGCACTTCCCGTTTGTTCGAGGAGCGAGATACGTGCGGCAGGATTCCATGCAGGTTTATGCAGCTCTTGCAGGTAGTCGCCGATGCGGACGAAATGCCAGCCATCTTTCGCGGCGCGATCCATGAAAGCACCGAGGTTTTTGGAAGGACGATCTTCCTCAGGTCTTCCGGAACCTAAGTGCATGAGCACGATGAGACCATCAGAATCCTGCTTCTCAATCCTTGCGTGAAGTCTTGCCAATACTGCATCTCCGCTACGGTAGATGCGTTTCTCGTTGGGCGTCGCCCAGTCGAGGCTATCGGCGCCTTCGGTCCAGCCCACATGCCGAAACCCAATCTCTTCGGCCCACTCGCGCAGTTCCTTGGTCTGTTCGCCATAGGGCGCACGCCAGTAAGGGTCAAAGGGTCTGCCCAGCAGCTTGAAGAGCGCACGATCCGCCGATAATAATTCGTTTTGAAAGCGGTCTTTGGTCCACTTCGCGTCGCGCTTCATGCCCGGAGCAAAATGCGGATGGTTCATGGTGTGGTTGCCCAGCTCATGACCTTCACGCGCCATGCGGCGCACCTGGTCAGGAAATTTCTGGACGAAGGCGCCGGTGAGAAAAAGCGTGGTTCTCACGCCACGGCTTTTCAATGCATCAAGAATTTCCGTCGCAGATTCATCTGACGAGCCGCCATCAAAACTGAGCACCATTCGATGCGTACCCTGGCTGGACTTAGGGCCCCGCACCAAATTGAAGGCCTCCCCGGCGCCAGACCAAGGTGCAACGCCGGACAACAACGGCGTGGGAACAATAGGCGAGGGCGACGGTTGAATGCGCGTTTCTGATCCAATCGCCGAAGGGATGGGAAGGGGCCGTGGGGCCTCTGGCATGCGGACCGCACCCAATTTGGATGGCCATTTCTTCAGGTCTGCGCGCATGGTTGGCCGCATGGTTGGCGTCGGGATCGGGGGAAGAATCGGGGGAAGGATCGGAGAGGCCACCGGCCTTGGTGCTCGAAACACCGGCTCTGCGGCCGAAATCGAGATAGTGGATTCCAAGGGGTCCACTCGATTCGCGGCGGCCACCTGCCGACGCAATTGCTCCAGAGGGTCTTCTGACTTCATCGCCATCTGTGCGGCTCGTGTGGAAACCCGCTGGTCCGGCTTGCGTTCAGGCTTTCGTTCTCTGGGCGCGGTGCCGATATGCCAGGTGGCAAGAGGTTGGCCTTCCGCCGTGTGAAGCGTGGTGGTTTCACCGGTCGGTGGGCAAAACAGCTCCCAGCGTACGGGACCAAATTCCGCGTGGCGGGTCTCCC